>JAVXFZ010000021.1:0-38127 GCA_036657595.1 Odoribacter sp.
GCAAAGATATATAATTATTGTGGAATAAATATCAATTTGTGCTTGTGTTAACATATAAAAAATATTTATTGCTCTTCGAATTTAAAAATCAAAAATGTATAAATGCACGAAGTGGCATTAACTAATTGTAATGGTATTTAAAATTTTCAAATAACTTGTCCCAAGTAATTTATAAAAACAATAAATAGGCGAAAGGATGTAATATTTCCATAATTGTAAGATTTTTTCAGTGATATAACAATATTTCTTTTCTGAGTTGTTGTTTTATTTATGTATTTTATAATAAAAATTAATTATAAAATGTGAAACGATAACTAAATAACCGAGAATAATCGTAATTTTGAACGGAAGTCTGTGATTAATGAGGTAAATATTTAGGTGTTATGCAAATAAATCCATCGGAATTTAAATTACTAATAGTCGATGATATTCAAACTAATATATTGTTATTGAGGGCAATATTAAAAAAGGAAGGGTATCATATTTTGACTGCAGCAAGTGGTCTGGAGGCATTAAATGTCATCCAGAATGAGATGCCGGATTTGATTTTATTGGATGTGATGATGCCGGGAATGGATGGTTTTGAAGTTGCAGGGCATTTAAAGGGTGACGAATGTTTTGCAAATATTCCAATTATGTTTATCACAGCCTTGGACGATACAAAAAATATTGTTAATGGTTTTCAACTGGGAGCGTGTGATTTTATATCCAAACCTTTTTGTAAAGAAGAATTGGTGATGCGTATTAAGCATCAGCTTGATCAAGTATTATCTATGAGAAGGATGGATGAGCAAACGGGGGAATTGAAGAAAAAAATTGATGGGCGAGATAGAATATATTCGGCGATGGCTGATAGTTTACAACTGCCTGTCACTTCTACCAAAATGTTGTTGAATGCGATAATGGCAAGCGTACAACCGGATAAGGTCGGCCCGAATATTTTTGAAATGTTGGAGATGAGCAATAAAACTTCAGAAGAAGCTTTTAATCTATTGGATAATTTACTAAAATGGACTAAAAATCAATTGGGTGAATTAATTATATTCCCTCAGAAATCAGATATCACCAAATTGGTAAATGGTATTGCAGATTTGATGATACCGATGGCTCGTGTAAAACACATTCGAATAGAAAAACAGATTCCACTTTCTATTTATGTGGAGGTGGATACGGAGATGATCAAATCAGTCCTGCGTAATTTATTTTTTAATGCTATAAAATACAGTTCTTCCGATTCGGAAATTCAGGTAATTTTAAAA
Source organism: Odoribacter sp. (assembly GCA_036657595.1). Classification (GTDB taxonomy): domain Bacteria; phylum Bacteroidota; class Bacteroidia; order Bacteroidales; family Marinifilaceae; genus Odoribacter. The sequence goes on from JAVXFZ010000021.1 coordinate 1,260, forward strand.
GAAAAAGGAACGGAAGTAATTATATCTATTGTCGATTCGGGTGTGGGAATAAAGAAAGAAGATCAATTGCAAATAATGGATGATACGGCATATTTCACAACCGACGGTACTTATAGTGAGAAAGGTTCTGGTTTAGGATTCTTATTATGTCGAGATTTTATCCGGAAAAATGGTGGAGAACTTTGGTTTGAATCGGAAGAAAATGTAGGATCTGTCTTTAGTTTTTCATTGCCGAAATTAACGCAGCATTAATTATTAATAGTAAAGATTATAATGAACCATCTTGTGATTATGGCAGGAGGAGTAGGCAGTCGTTTTTGGCCTATGAGTACTCCTGAAAAGCCGAAACAGTTTATTGATGTATTGGGAACCGGACGTACGTTATTACAGTTAACGGTGGATCGTTTTACCGGCATTTGTCCGGTAAAAAACGTATGGGTGGTAACTTCTGTGCGCTACCGTGAATTAGTGAAGACACAATTACCCGGCATTCCGGATTCCAATATACTATTAGAACCTTGTATGCGTAATACAGCTCCCTGTATTGCTTATGTTGCTTGGAAGATAAAGCAAAGAGATCCGGAGGCTAATCTGGTTATTTCACCGGCAGATCATATTGTGATGGACGTACCGGAATTTGTTCGGGTGGTTCGGAAAGGATTGGAGTTTGTGAAGGATAGAGAGCGAATTTTAACATTAGGAATGTTGCCGACACGACCGGAAACAGGTTACGGTTATATAAAAGTAAAAAACGAAACACTTCAGGCTGGAGATGGGGAAGCAGGAGAAATAAGAGAAGTGGAAGCGTTTAAAGAAAAACCGGACTTGTTGACGGCTGAAAAATATCTGACAGAAGGCGGATATTATTGGAACGCCGGTATTTTTATTTGGAATGTAAAGACAGTGGAAAAGGCTTTCCGTGAAAACCAACCTGATATTGCAGTTATATTTGATGACTTGAATGAGGTGTATTACACTGACAATGAACAAACAGCTATTAATTTAAAATTCCCAACGTGCAAGAATGTATCCATTGACTATGCTATTATGGAGCGTGCACATCATATATACGTATTTCCGGCAAATTTCGGTTGGTCTGATTTAGGTACGTGGGGTTCGTTATATGAACAACTACCGAAAGATGAGATGAAGAATGCAATAGTTGGAGATGTTTGTATGGTGGAAAGCAACGATTGTGTCGTACACGTATCCGGCGATAAAAAAATGGTCATACAAGGTTTAGAGGACTATATCATAGCCGAACAGGATAATGTATTTTTGATCTGTCGAAAGGCTGATGAACAGCGGATTAAAGAATTTTCTGCTAAATTGAAAAAATGACAACTTCATTCATCATTTTACGTTTATACGATAAAACGTAAAATGATGAAAATAGAAACCTTTACTTTGCGGAGTAACGATACGGGAGGCATCGCTACACTGCGGCAGGCACACCCGGATTGTGGTGGAAGTAACATTTCTCCGCAACTTTCGTGGATTAACATACCTGAAGACACCCATAGCTTTGCTTTGACGATGTTCGATAAAGATGCACCTGTGGATGGTGGATTTTGGCATTGGTTGATGTTTGATATTCCGGCGAATGTAAACGAATTGCCTGCTGATGCCGGTAATACATTTGCTCAATTAGCTCCGGGAGGATCTGTGCAAAGCATCAATGATTACGGATTGAATGGTTATGGAGGTCCCAATCCCCCTCACGGACACGGATGGCATAATTATATGATCACCCTTTATGCTTTAGATATAGAAACACTTGAACTACCTAAAAATACACCTCCGGCATTAGTGGGCGTTCATCTTTGGCGGCATACCCTTGCGAAAGCTTCCATTGTTTTCTATTACCGCAATTAAAACTATTTATTTCGTTTGTCGATTTTGAAATTTCTACGCAGAGTGATGTGTTTTTATACCGTTACCCTGCGTTTACTTTGTTAGTATGTGTGGATTATCAGAAAAATAATTAATTTTGTGAGGAGAGATTGAAAAATGTCACAATTGATTGTTCGACACTGCTTAAAACAAACGTTTATGTTGAAAAAAATAACTTTGCTTTGCTTCTTACTAAGCATTATGCTGGGGGGCTATGCCGAGAACACTAAAAATATAGTCTATAAGATAGATATAAAAGATGAAATAGGACCGGAAATTTGGCGATTGGTTCGAAAATCTTTCAATGAGGCGGAGAAAGCAAAGGCAAATTATATCATTGTCGATATGAATACGTATGGTGGGATGGTGATTTATGCTGACTCATTAAGGAGTTTGATCTTGAACAGCCCTCTTCCGGTATGGGTATTTGTAAATAACAATGCTGCTTCTGCCGGAGCGTTAATTTCGATCGCTTGCGACAAAATTTATATGCGGGAAGGAGCCAATATCGGGGCTGCCACCGTAGTCAATCAAAGCGGGGAAATGATGCCCGATAAATACCAATCGTATATGCGTTCTATGATTCGCTCCACGGCGCAGGCACAGGGGAAGGACACCCTTATTCAGGGGAATGATACGACATTTCGCTGGAAACGTGATCTCCGTATTGCGGAAGCGATGGTTGATCAGACAATCTATATAGAAGGAGTGACCGACAGCGGAAAGATTGTGACCTTTACGCCGCACGAAGCGATCAGTCACGGATATTGTGATGGTATGGCAGAAAGCATCGACGAACTGCTGCGACAGGAGAAGGTAGACAATTATGTGATTGAAAGCTATACCCCCACCGTGATGGATCGGATCATTGGCTTTTTAATCAATCCGATGATCCACGGTCTTTTGATTATGGTGATTATTGGAGGCATCTATTTTGAATTACAGACACCCGGTGTGGGCTTTCCACTGCTTGCAGCTTTAACTGCTTGCCTACTTTATTTTGCCCCTCTTTATTTAGAAGGATTTGCCAGCAATTGGGAGATTATAGCTTTTATCTTAGGGGTAATCTTATTACTATTGGAAATATTTGTTATTCCCGGATTCGGAGTAGCAGGAATATCAGGTATTATCTTGATTGTCGGCTCATTAGTTTTTGCGGGGATTGATAACATTTCCTATGATTTTCTGGGCGATTTTGCTTTGATGATTGTAAGATCACTATTTTTAGTGATTTCAAGTTCACTAATAGCTTTTGGATTAAGTGTGTGGATAGGGGCAAAACTACTCACTTCACGTCGTCTCTCCTTTGCACTTCACGCCGAGCAGAAGCTTGAAGATGGCTATGTGGGAGTGGATATGACGATAAAAAATATAATTGGAAAATCAGGTTATGCTGTGACTGATTTAAGACCGGCAGGGAAAGTTGAAATTGAAAATGATATCTATGACGCTGTTTCGCTTTTAGGAGATTATATCAGCAAGAACGATCCGATACAGGTGAAAAAATACCAAAGTGGGCAGGTATATGTCGTAAAAAAGTGAACAGTGAAAAATGACACTCCATTTTTTCACTGTTCACATTCTATTTCTTAAAATTGCAAGAGCATCGCTCCACAGGAGTAACCGCCACCAAATACGGTCAGCCCAACTAAGTCGCCCTGCTTTATTTTATCAAGATTTTCGGATAAAGCGATGGCACAACTCGGACTACCTGTATTTCCCCTTTCCTGAATATTCATCAGGAAACGTTCTTCCGGTATACCCGTTTGTCTGGAGATATTGCGGATAATCCTTTGATTTGCCTGATGAGAGGATATAAAGGTCAGATCGTTGACTGTTTTACCATAAGTGGCTGTGACGCGTTCCAGAGCTTCCACCATATAATGGCAGGCGTGAACAAACACATCGCGTCCCTCCGGCATTCCGATGCCTCCGTGCTGAGGACGTAGATACACTGCTTCGGCTGCTTTGCCGATGTGTCCGAGCCCTTGTGTATATATATCAATGATGCGGGCATCGTGTCCGCTATAATTTTCAGAAGAAACGAAAACAGCAACAGCACCGTCGCCCCATAAATGCCCGCATTGAGGATCTGTTTCGTCAGCGTAGGCGGTATTATGTTCCGATCCGATGACCAAAGCTTTGTGTGCTTTCCCCATAGCAAAATAACCTTGAACGATTTCCATCGCATTGATAAAAGAGGAACAAGCGGAGGATACGCTCAGGCATTTCGCATTTTCAATATTATAGCGACGTTGCACGATATGTGCCGGTGTGGCTACCGTGTCATACGGCGAATAAGTAGCTGCAACAATCAGATCTATCGAATCCATCGGATAGGGGAGGCTGTCTGCGGCAACATCGACAGCTTTAGTTGCCATTGTATTAGTATTTTCGTCTTTACCTGCTTTACTGCGATTTTTGATGCCCGTTCGTGAATAGATCCATTCGTCATCCAAGCCATTTACTTCTTTAAAATAGGAATTTGAAACAATATTTTCCGGTAAGTAATGAGCAATTTTGTTTATGTACAACTCCATAAAATTTCTTTCTTGTTTAAAGCTCGCACATAGGGCGGCATTTTTAGTTTATTGATTCAGCACTTAAATTTTATCAGCTTTTATTTAATATTCCGTTGAATAACAAATCGACATATTCTGTCAATGATTGATAATTGCGTTTCCGATGACTGATCATAATGAAAGGTTGCTCCAAACTTTTGAACATAATCAGCAATGTTTTGGCGAATGACGCCGGATCATTGATGTTAAAAATATTTTTCTCCTTCCCATCCCGTATGATTTGAGTCAGAAGCTGACGCTCTTTCATATCAATTCCTTTGCGCAACTGCTCAACCCGCAAATTATTAAAGATAAAATCATAACGAATGTATTTATTTTGTTTCACTAAATTGTCAATCACATTAAAACGAGCCAAGATGTATAATTTTAATTTTCGATCCGGTGGCAAAGCTGAATCCGCCGCTTTCTGTAATTTTCCATTAATACTATTCACCTGATCCTCGATCACATATTGATAGATTTCTTCTTTGCTTTTAAAATGCATATACAAGGTGCGACGACTCATTTGGGCTGCATTGGCAATATCGTTCATCGTAGCCTTATACACACTTATTTCGGCAAATAACAATTTCGCTACATAAATGATTTTATTTTTAGTTTTGCTTAGTTTTGTTCTCATATCCTATTGTTTGTAGGTTACAATTGCACAAACAACGAAATACTGTGCAATTATAACTATAATTTGTGATATTCTATTACAAAGATAATTTTTTTATGAGAATTGAGGGTGTATTTTATGAGTTGTTAATTATTGTGGTGATTATAAAGACCATTTACGGGCGAATCGAATGGCGTAAAAACCACTGATTGAACGGTTGGAATTTTTAATTATTTTCTGTGTATAATTATATGACAAATGTCATCTTTTTATGAAAATACTTATCGTATATTTGCGCGCAAATTCGGAATGGTAAATAAGATGATGTATGTCATTCCATAAATATTTATATCCGTGTTGTCCATTAAAAAAATTCTTTATGAATGTAACTAAGGCTTCTTTTTATAAAGAGAAGATATTTTCAGCGGAATGGTTTCAGACCTATGTAATCCTTTTTATCGGGTCGATGGTGATAGCCACCGGTTATACCTTTTTTATGACTCCTTACAAAATTGTTCCGGGAGGTATCTATGGTATTTCAACCATCCTGAATCACAAATTAGGTTTTCCCATTGGTATGGCAGCCTTGTGCTTTAATTTACCTTTGAGTTTGATAGGCATTAAAATATTGGGAAGGCAATTTGGAGTGAAAACTTTTATTTGTTTCCTTTGGGTAGCGATGTTTGCTGACGGATTGCCTTGGATGTTGGAACACGCATTTGGGTATCCCCACGAATTAGCGATAGATCCTTTGCAGTTAGTAAAAGGAGGCATAGATAATCCGAATGCTGCGAAAGAAGGAATTTTATTAGCCAGTATTTTTGGTGGAGTTGTGATAGGATTGGGTGCCGGTTTGATATTAAAAACTCGTTCTTCCAGTGGGGGTACGGATGTACTGTCTTCTATATTACATAAATTGACTCGCAAACCTTTGGGTATGATGCAAATGATGGTCGATTCCGTCATCGTCGTATTAGGATTTATTGCTTTCCCCGATTGGAAAACTCCGTTTTACTCACTCATCACCATTTTTATTATGGGAAAAGTGATAGACGTCGTTTTAGGAGGCTATTCCAGTGACAAAACCTTCTTCATCATATCCGACAAAACAGAGGATCTGAGGCATTACATCCTTTCTGAACTCCACCGTGGTGGTTCTATTGTTCCGGTAAATGGAATGTGGAATCGAGCGGAAAAAGAAATGATTATGACCGTAGTCAACCGAAAAGAGGTAACAACCCTTCAACGGGCGATCGGACACATTGATCCGAATGCTTTTACGATGATTATGGATGCCAAAGAGATTATGGGACAGGGATTCAAAAAAATGGATTGGGACAATAACTAAAAAGAGAAAACACCCAAAAATCATCTTACGGGATGAATCCCTTTATGCTTTAAATGGTTCTATGACCCTTTCAAATATTCCGGTCAGATAGGCGATCGTCATCCCATAGTTACTAACGGGTATATGGGCATCAATAGCCGGTTGCAGGCGACTTTGGAGCTGATGGGCGGTTACCATACACCCTCCGCATTGAATGATAAAAGCGTAATCTGTAAAAGGGCGTTTGATTTGATCCAATCCGGCAATATAATCAAATTCTAATTGTTTGCCGGTATATTTCTTTAATAGAAGGGGCAATTTCACTCTTCCGATGTCTTCACAAGATGTGTGATGTGAACAAGATTCCAGCATCAGGATTCGATCACCGTTATTCAACTTTTCTATTTGCCGCGTACCTTTCAAATATTGATCAAAATTTCCTTTCTGGTGAGCCAATACAATACTAAAGCTCGTGAGCGGGATAGAGGCGGGGATCATCGGAGATACTTTGCCGAAAACCTGACTGTCTGTGATCACCAGATCCGGTCTTAGGGGAGAATGCAAAAAGAAAGCCGGTATTTCCTCCGGTTGTAACACAATACTGATACAATGATGATCCAATATATCCCGTAACATCTGAACTTGTGGCAGAATCATCCGTCCGGTAGGTGCTTCCGAATCAATGGGAGTGATCAACATCACCATTTCTCCGGGATGAATCAGTCCGCCGAGCAACGAATTTTGTTGAGGTTTATGGAGGAGAGAACAAATCGCCTCAATCAAGAGGTTTCTATCCTGACCGTATGTAGAAAAATCAATGATCCGGACGTTGTATTCCTTTTCCAAGCGTTGGCGCAAGGAGAGAGATAAGGGCATCCGGTCGGATTGGTTGTGAACAATCAAAAATGGATGCTTCAGAGAGCGGAAGGTTGCAATCAATTCCTCTTCGTACGAACCAAATCGGTTTTCGGAAATAACTAAGATAGCGGCATCAGCTTGTCGGATCGTTTCCACTGTTTTGTCGACCCGTAGTTTTCCCAATACCCCCTCGTCGTCCACCCCTGCGGTGTCGATAAATACAATCGTGGCGATTCCCGGAATCTCATAGCTCTTCTTCACCGGATCTGTTGTTGTACCCGCAATAGCTGAAACAATGGCTTTATCCTGTCCCAAGATCGCATTGATCAAAGAACTTTTTCCGGTATTTCTCCGACCGGTGATAACAATGTGAAGTTTTTCCATCAAAAGAGTATTATTTATAAAGCTTTACATCTTCTTCCGTAATCGTAGGACTGCCAAGAATGATGAGACGTTCAACAACGTTCCGAAGCTCTCGGATATTACCTGTCCATTCGTAGGTTTTCAAAGTGGCTAATGCTTCCGGCGTGATTTGTTTGTGAGCAATTCTCATTTCATTGCAGATTGTTTCCAGAAAATATACCACTAATTCATCAATATCTTCCGGACGATCTTTCAGGGGAGATACTTCAATGATAATCACACTCAGACGATGGTATAAATCTTCGCGAAACTTGCCGCTTTCAATCTCTTTTTTCAGATTCTTGTTCGTGGCGGCAATCACTCGAACATCAATATTTATATCGCTATCACTACCGATGCGGCTGATTTTGTTTTCTTGCAATGCCCGTAACACTTTCGCTTGTGCTTCGAGGCTCATATCGCCGATTTCGTCAAGAAACAAAGTGCCTCCCGAAGCTAATTCAAATTTCCCTTTCTTTTGTTTGATGGCAGACGTAAAAGAACCTTTTTCGTGTCCGAAAAGTTCACTTTCAATTAATTCAGAGGGGATAGCAGCGCAGTTCACTTCGATAAATGCTTTATCGTTGCGATTACTTTTTTCGTGCAACTGATGGGCCACTAATTCCTTGCCACAGCCATTGGGACCGGTGACCAACACCCTCGCATCGGAAACCGCCACCTTGTCGATCAACATCCGAATATGATTGAGCGACGAGGAATGACCGATCATTTCATATCTCTTACTGACTTTTGTTTTAAGTGTCTGCGTTTCCTGTATTAATTTACTTTTATCGGTCGCATTTTTTATCGTGATTAAAATCCGATTCAAGTCGAGAGGCTTTTCAATAAAATCATACGCCCCTTTCTTAATCGCTTCAATGGCAGTATCAATGGTGGCGTGTCCTGAAATCATAACCACCGGAAGATCAGAAGTAAATTCTTTGATCCTTTCCAACACCTCAATGCCCTCCATTTTAGGCATTTTTATATCACAAAACACGATTTCCGGTTTATTGGACTTCACTGCTACAAGTCCTTCCAACCCATTTTCTGCCAATATCACCTCGTGACCTTCAAAAGTCAGAATATCTTTCATCGTATTTCGGATGCTACGTTCATCGTCAATCACAAGAATTTTTGCCATAATTATTTATTTTTAATCTTTCAATTCGTTTGAGTCACATCAATTAAATTTCACAAGTAATTTTCGGTGGAAGGCAAGAAAGTAGGTAGTTATATCTGTAACTATCTGTTTTTGAAAGTAAAAAACAATACTTAATTTGTTGACTTTATGTTTTTTCCACAAGGTCTTGATCTTATTTATATTATTTTCAAGCAGATTCACACAATCACTCTTTTTGCAAATATACTAATTGTTGAGAATATAGCAATATAGGTGTGGCGTTAATTTTTGGAGAGAAACAATCCTTATTTTTCTTCGTTCACACTCAATAAAATCCTCACCCCCTCCTTTGGGAATGCTTTGGGTATCGCTACCTTCCCTTCGTTGTCTCGTCGTATTCCCTTCGTATCCCCGTCGTTTCAGAACGAAGGGGATACACCGGGACTACATCGAGAATGCAACTGTAACTAAAAGATAATCAAATCATAAACAAATGAAAAGAGGATGTGTGTTGAGATCGTAGAAAACGATACACCTTATAGATAGCTGTTATCTTGTTATTTACATCCTAAAAAGTCCATTTCCCTCTTAAACGATCAAGTATTCTATTTTCATATTGAAGAATAGGTATGATTTATTATTTTTTTAATCAACTTTGCAAACTCTATTGGATTAGTAAAAATGTTTGTGAATATTTTTTATATTCGTGACCTAAATAAAAGCTATGAGCGAGGAAATGTCAGATAGATTTGCATCCTTTCAACAAGGAGATGAAAATGCCTTTCGTTTTTACTACGAAAGATATTATCACGCTTTGTGTTTGTGGGTGTTGCGAATTATTCGAGATGAAGTCCTAATGCACGATATTGTCCAAGAGGCTTTTATCACTTTATGGAAATCCAGAGAAGCGATGGAGTCGGAATTGCATTTAAAAATGTTTTTATACCAAGTCGTACGCAATCGATGTTTTAATTACCTGAAAAATAAACGAGTAGAAGAAAAATACATCCGGGAATCTCTGATGGTTGAAGAAGACACATCCTTTGAAGGATCCTTGCTTGAAGAAGAGGTATATCGTCTCGTGATTCAGGAAATAGAAAATTTGCCCGAAGAACAAAGAAAAGTAGTCAACTTACATTTGGAAGGAAAAAATAATCTGGAAATTGCAGAAATATTGCGTATTTCTGTCAATACGGTTAAAACACATAAAGCAAGGGCTCGAAAAGCCTTAAAAATTAAATTAGATAATCTTTTCATTATCACAGTCTTATTAGGATTGTGAATTTTTTTTTGTTTTTTTTCTCATTTCTTGTCATTCTCTTGTCCCCTTTCGTTGTATTAGAAGAAAGCAGAATCATTTTTGGATTCTCAAATTTAATAGAATATGGAAGCATACGAAGAGATAGAACGCAAAATTTTCCTGATAAAAACTTATTTGGATGGTGAATTGTCCCCTGAAGAAGACGAAGAATTAAAAAAATGGTTAGAAAGTTCTGAAGAAAATCAGGCTATATTCCGTCGGGTACAGGATAAGAAAATATTGTTAGAAAAATTGGAATTTTGCAGGCGGACTGATTCCTCTTCAGATTGGAAGATGGTGCGTCGGGGGACGAGATCCTTTTTCAAACGTTCCTTGTATAGCGGATGGATGCGTTATGCAGCTGTTTTTATTGGATTGTTTGCTGTGACATTTGCAGTGCTGAAATTGTCAGACTTTAAACAGACGGAACAATTCGCTGCGATAGTTAAAATAGATTCTATACGTCCGGGATTTCGGCAGGCATATATCGAATTGGGGAATGGAGAAAAAATAGTCTTGGGGGATAGTGTCAATCGAATCATCAAAAATATTGAAGGGGGAGTGTTGAAAGAAATGCAGGAAGGATTAGTGATGTTGAGCGACGATTCGTTGAAAGACAACGTACAGAAGATAGAATACAATCGCATTATTGTCCCACGGGGAGGGGAATATCAATTGACATTGTCCGACGGCACTCGGGTGTGGTTGAATTCAGATTCAAAATTGGAATTTCCGGTGGCTTTTGCGAACAGAGAAAGAAAAGTACGTTTAAGTGGAGAAGCTTATTTTCAGGTAAAACGGAATGAATCTATGCCTTTTTTGATTGAAGTGAATGCAATGGAAATCAAAGTGTTGGGTACGTCTTTTAATGTGCAGGCTTATGATAAAATGACAAGAACGACTTTGGTAGAGGGAAGCGTGGAAGTGAACGTAGGAGGAACCTCTTATAGACTCTCTCCGGGATATGAAGCGAAGGTGAACGATGGGAAAGTGACGGTTGAAAAGGTGGATATGTATGAACAGACGGCTTGGAAAGACGGGAAATTTGTTTTCCGAGAGAAATGTCTCGAAGAGGTGATGACTATTTTGGGACGTTGGTATGATATTGATGTGTTCTATCAAAATACTGCCGTGAAGGAGTTACATTTCACCGGCAATATACCTCGTCACGCAACGATTGGTGAAGTGTTGAAATTCTTGGAACGTACTCATTTGGTACATTTTAATATTGTCGGGCGGACAGTCGTCGTCTCAATGTAAAAGAGAAAGATATTTTTTTGAATTAGTGCGATAAGTATAAAACAAACGATATTTTTTTAAATATTTTAAAAAATGACCACCGGAAATTGGTCCTTCCCGGCGGTCGAATTAAACTACAATGTGTTTAATCTGTTAAAAACAAATTTATGAAAAAAAATCGAAGAAAGTGGTTCCCGGAAGAAAATATTCCCGGAAAATTTTTGAGAATGATGAAACTAACTTTATTTCTATGTTGTATTGGCGTTATGCAGGTTTCTGCCATAACTTATGCCCAAAATGCTACGGTCAGCATTCAAGTGAAAGAAGCGTCTGTCGCAAAAGTTTTGCAATTGATAGAAGCGCAGAGTGGTTACACTTTTGTTTATAACAATGAACAGGTGAATCATTTAAAATCCGTATCATTGGATGTCACCAATGTGAAGATTACCAGTATTCTGGATGAATGTCTGAAAGACACGGGTTTGGAATACGAATTGTTGGATAAGGTGATTGTCATCAACCGGCGGGGAAGTGTTCCGCAGGAACAATTGAATATTCAAGGCGTAGTGAAGGATAAAACCGGAAGCCCTCTACCCGGAGTTTCTATTTTTATCAAGGGCACAACGCTGGGGGTGTCAACGGATATTAATGGAAAATTTAAAATGGATATTCCGAAAATGGAGAATGTCGTATTGGTATTTTCTTTTATCGGTATGGAAACTCAGGAAGTGAAATACACCGGACAGAAGATGTTGAATGTGGTGATGAAAGAGGATGTGGCAGAAATGGATGAAGTGGTGGTCAACGGTTATTTTACGAAAAATAAAGAGAGTTTTACCGGTTCGGCTGTGATTGTGACCAAAGATGAACTGGCAAAGGTGTCTTCCAATAATTTGATTAGTGCATTACAAGTTTTTGATCCGTCTTTTCGTTTGCAGGAAAATGTTGAAATGGGATCAAATCCCAATAGTTTACCGGATTTTCGTATCCGTGGTAATTCCGGTTTTGGTACGGAGGGACTGACTGAATCGAATTTGAAAAACGATCCTAATTTACCGACTTTTATTTTGGATGGATATGAAGTGAAGGTGGAGAAGATCTTTGACTTGAATATGGACAGAATTGAAAGTGTGACGATTCTGAAGGATGCGTCAGCTACTGCGATTTATGGTTCGCGTGCAGCCAATGGGGTGGTGGTGGTCACCACAAAGGCTCCGGCTCCGGGAGAATTGAAAGTGTCTTATAATATGAATTTAACTTTAACTGCTCCGGATCTTTCGGATTATAATTTGTTGGATGCTGCCGGGAAGCTGGAAGCAGAAAAGTTGTCCGGTTATTATGATTCAAAAGATCTGGGTAATCAACAGCAATTGGACAAAGATTATGCTTACCGTTTATCGAATGTAAAGAGAGGGGTGGATACTTATTGGTTGTCACAGCCTTTGGAAACGGCTGTCGGACATAAGCATTCTTTGTATATTGAGGGAGGAGATAAGAATGTGCGCTATGGAATAGATGTAAATTATCAGGCAAATCCGGGGGTGATGAAAAAATCTTTGCGAGATCGCTATGGAATAGGCTTTTTGTTGTCTTATAATTTGAAAGATAAATTTTTATTCCGAAATAAATTGTCTGTCGATAAAGTGAAGTCAAAGGAATCTCCTTACGGTTCGTTCAGTGAATTTGCTAAAGCTAATCCTTATTACCCAACACACGATGAAAATGGGAAACTGATAAAAGAATATCCGCAATATTTATCGGCTACTTATCGCCATTTAAATCCTTTATATGAGGCACAATTGAATCATAAAGATGAGCAAGAATATTTAGAGTTTACTAATAATTTTGATTTGGATTGGTTCATTAGCGAGAACTTCCGTTTAAAAGGAAGAGTTTCATATTCTGAACGAAATGACAAAAGGGAAAAATTTATTGATCCCAATTCTAATCGTTACGAAAAATATGATTTTCAAGAAGGCGAAGGCATTCTGAAAAAAGGAGAAGCGTATAATTTTGATGAGAAAAGTTCGAATTTGGATGCAAATATGGTGCTGACCTATACTCAACAGTTAGGTAAACATTATTTAAATGGTGCTTTAGGAGGTAATCTTATTCAAAATAAATATGCCAATGAATCTTATTCTGTGATTGGATTTCCGGCAGGAAATATGGATTATGTGTCTTTCGGAAAGGAATTTAAGGATTTGGCTCCGGATGGAGAAGAAGGGGTGTCAAGATTGGCGGGTGCATTTTTGAACTTTAACTATACCTATAACAATATTTATCTTTTGGATGTATCCGGTCGTCTCGATGGATCTTCTTCGTTTGGTTCAGACAAACGTTATGCACCCTTCTGGTCAGCTGGTATTGGTTGGAATATTCATAATGAAAAATTTTTCGGAGAGGCAAAAAATATTATCAATCATTTGAAAATCACTGCTAATGCGGGTCAGACAGGTAAAGCCTCTTTCTCTGCTTACGAAGCCCAGAATGTATTTGAATATTACAAAGGACAATGGTATGCGGGAGGTTTAGGTGCGAGCATAAATAAAACTTTGGGAAATACAGATTTGGAGTGGGAAAAAACGAATAGCTATGATTTTAATTTTGAGATCCAATTTCTGAAGGGATTGATCAGTGCCAATGCCAATTATTATATCAAGCAAACGAAAGATTTGCTATCGGATGTCAGTTTGCCATTGTCCAATGGTTTTGAATCCTACCGTGATAATATGGGACAATTGGACAATCGCGGATTTGAATTGTCTTTGCGCGGATTCCTTTTCCGTCGGAATGATTTGGTGGTGAGTGTGTTTGGAACAATGGCTCGGAACCGGAATGAAATTAAGAAGATTTCTAATTCTTTGAAGGCTCAAAATGAAACGATTGATAAGGACCAAGATGAATATGAACCGGAGTTAAATCAACGTTTTGAGACCGCTAAACCGCGGGTACAATTTAAAGAGGGTGAGTCGACGACAACGATTTATGCGGTGCGTTCGTTGGGGATTAATCCGACAAACGGAAAAGAAGTTTTTCTGGATCGGAATGGTAATATGACTTATAAATGGAGTGCTGCCGATAAGGTGGCTTGTGGTGATACCGAACCGACATTTTCAGGAGCATTCGGAACAAATGCAGATTATAAAGGCTTTAATCTAAGTCTGAATTTCCTTTACCAGTTTGGGGGAGAAATTTATAATCAAACCTTAGTAGACCGGGTGGAAGATGCCAATATTATAAACAATGTGGATCGCAGGGTGCTCGAGGAAAGATGGAAAAAACCGGGAGATCGCACTTTCTTTAAGGATATTAAGAGTAAAAATCGGACGGAGCTGACCACTCGAATGGTGCAGGATGAAAATGTGTTACAGTTGAAATCTTTGAGTTTATCTTATACGTTCCCTGAAGCATTGTCGAAAAAATGGTATATGGAGAGATTGAAGTTGACTTTCTTGATGGAAGATGTATTCCGAGTGTCTAATGTGAAACGGGAACGTGGCTTGGATTATCCGTTTGCACGGGCTTTTAATTTTGGCTTACAGGTTCAGTTTTAAAGATAATTTGTCGGATCTATTAATGTAAAAAATTATGAAAATAAAGATAGTATCAAAAGTAATTTTAGCTGTCACTTTACTAACCAGTGTTGGTTGTAATGATTGGCTGGATGTGACTCCTCAGGCACAGATAAATGCAGACAAATTGTTTTCAACCCCTGCGGGTTTTGAAAGTTCATTGTATGGAATTTATACTTCGATGACCCGTTCCTCTATGTACGGGCAACAAATGACCTTTGGTTTTATGGATGTGTTGGCTCAGTATTATAAAGTTTATTCAAGCTCAAACCATCACTTCTATGAAGCAGCTCAATATAATTATGAAAATGGAAAATCAAAAGATGCGATTCGGGGAATTTGGTTGGATAGCTATAACACTATTGCTAATTGTAATATATTGTTAGAATATCTGGATAAAAAGACTCCCGAGTTTTTTGAAAAGAATTATTATTCTATTATCAAAGGAGAGGCATTGGCCATTCGGGCTTATTTACATTTTGATATGTTGCGGGCATTTGCTCCTTCTTGGAAGGATAACCAGACGGGAATGAGTGTCCCTTATGCGGATAGTTTTACGAAAAAAATTCATAAACAATTATCTACAGAAGAAGTGGTGAAACGTGTTTTAGCAGATCTGGATATGGCCAGAGGCTTGTTAAAAGACATTGATCCCGTGTTTTTAAATCAATTCAAAGAAATGATGTATCACTATGGACAACCTTTTGGAAATGTGCCCAATTTATTGGATTTTCGGGCTTATCGGATGAATTATTTTGCTGTGACAGGCTTGATGGCTCGGGTGTACAACTATATGGGAGACAAGCAAGCATACATTTACGCTAAAGAGGTGATTGATGCTGCGGATGAAGGATGTTTTCAGTTTGCAACGGAAGGAGAGGTTAGTGAAGAAGCAAAATCTAAAGATGTGGTGATGAAGAACGAAATATTGTTTGCCTTAAATTTTTCAGGAGTGCATCAATTGTTTTATCAGAGTGATGCTTCTTCTCGTAGCGGATATGACTTAAATGATGTTGCTTCCCTTTTCCCGTTCCCGGATGATTTACGGAAACATTTGGTGGGCAAGGAGTACGGAAGTAGAAAAACGGAGGTGTCGTGTAAATTTGCAGATATTAAATCAGAAAATGGAGGCAAAGTTCCGATGATCCGTTTATCGGAAATGTATCTGATTGCCGCTGAAAGACATTATGAAGAGAATCATGGCGAAGCAGTGAAATACCTTGAAAAATTACAAGAGAAGCGTGGGATAACGCAAGATTTGACTGGTATTTCTTTTGATAAGCTGCTGAAAGAGTTGACACAAGAAGCTCGTCGGGAATTTGTTAGCGAAGGACAGATGTTTTATTGGTACAAACGCTTGGGCTTGCCTGTGAACAGAGGTACAGGGAGTGTGATATTGACGAAACAGAATTTCAGTCTTCCCTTACCGTCAGCAGAGATTGAATTTGGAGGACGGGTAGAGGAATATTTAAAGTAAGATAAGATAATGTACATAAATACACGTTATATGAAAATTTTCTGGATTATAATAATAGGATGCTGGATAGGCTTGGGCGCCTGTTCAGAGGATGATTTTTCGGGTTATTCATCCGATAATTACATCTATTTTTCAAAAGCAGCAGCAGATAGCACCATCTATTCTTTTGCTTATGATAAAACACAGACTTCTGCAGAGTTGAAATTGAAATTAAATATGGTGTCGGGACTTGAAGGGCGCGATCGGACTTTTAAGGTACGTTTTTTAGCGGATAAAAGTACAGCAAAAGAAGGGACACATTTTGACTTATCAGGAGAGGGACAAGTGATATTGGCGAATGACAGCATCGGCTTTTTAAAGCTAACGGTAAAGAAAAGTGATTTGGGAGATAATTCGGTGATGGCTGTTTTCCAATTGATAGAGTCGGAGGATTTTAAAGTGGGACTAAGGTCCAACTCTATTGCTCGGGTGATTATTTCTAATCAGTTGAACCGTCCTATGTGGTGGAATGATTGGCACGAAACAGATGGGCTGGGTACGTATTCTCGTGAGAAGTATCAGGCTTTTATGGATGAAATGAAATTGTATGACCTAACTCAGGAGAAGGACGGAGGTGTTTTAACTTATTCGGAAGTACGGGTGCTAATACTGAAGTTTAAACGTATTTTGGAACGTAATCCCCGACCTGATAACGATGGTTCTATAATGACGGTTGCAATGAGAGGTTAATTGAAAAATTTAATGATATGAAGAAATATTTACAGAATATATTTATCTTTTTGCTCGCTACGATAGCGGCAGGATGTTATGATGATAAAGGTAATTATGATTATCGACAAATGCCTGAAGTTGAAATCTCAGGAATTAAGGATGATTATATTGTCTATGCTCTCGATTCGTTTAAAATACCGGTCACAATAAAGGTGTCTAAGGAAGAATTAAAGAATGTTTCGTATGAATGGAAATTGAACGGTGAGGTGATTTTTACGGAGAAAGATTTGAATGTTTTAGTGAATTTCCCGAATAAAACAGGGATGTATGCTGAATTTGATATGATCGATAATGAGACAGGTATCAAGTATATTAAAACATTTAAGGTTTCTGTTACTTCATCCTATAAAAATGGTTGGATGATTTTATCTGATCTGGGGGATAAATCACAATTGTGTTTTATGCGGAATGATAATGTTTTTATTGAAAATATTTATTATCTGTCCAATAAAGAATATCTGAGCGGGGGTGCTTATGCGATGTGTGAGCATTTTTTACCGTGGTCTGCAGATGCCGGTCAGGTTTTTGTGGCTTGCCAAAAAGGTCCAGGTTATTCAGTGGAATTAGATGGAAATAGTCTTCAGAAAATGATCCATACCGAAAAAGAATTTATTGATGGGGCTCCGGCTGATTTTTGTCCACAAAGTATGGATGCCGTGACGAATTGGGATTACCTGATCAGTGCCGGTAAATTGTATACTCGAGAAAATCAGAGTGGTTATGAAGCTCAGTATCAGGAAGGTTCTTTTCCAAACTTTCCGGTAATAGGAGATTATGAACTATTACCTTGGACGATGCGCAGTAATATTTTCTTTTCGGGGGATGTGATCGCTTTTGATAAAAAGCATTGCAGTTATGTATTGTTAAGAAGCGGAGAGATGAATGCGTTTGATTATACCAATGATGCGACGAAAGCTTTCAATCCGAGCAATATGAATAAAATGCTGATAGCTGGTGGAGCGACTTCCGTGGGGACACCTAATTATCATTTTTTGACTTTTTTGCGTGATTTAAGTAGCGGTGAAATACTGGTGCAACGATTTAAATTTACCGGGTGGCGCAGTAAATATAGTTCTACTTCAGAAGTTGTATTTCCGAATGCTTCTCTGATAAATGAGCAGTCAAAATTCGCTGTTTGTATTGGTAGAAAGTATGCTTATTTTACAGCCGGTAAGACCTTGTATGTCTATAATTATGAAGATAATTTGGTGACTCCGTTGCGTGATGATTTTATGGGTAATATTCGGGATATTGCTCTGTGTGCTACGAATTATGAGCGTTTGGGCATTGCTGTTGAAAATGCCGAAAATCCGGAGAAAAGTGATTTTATGATTCTGGATGTTTCTGTTGTGGGAGGAGGAAAAACTATTCCTGGTACGGAGGTGAAAGGAAAATGTGGGAAGGTGGTAGATATTCTTTATAAGATTGGAGATCAGGGAGATGTAATGTAAAAAATAGTTTACAGTGTTCCATTCATTGATTGGAACACTGTAAAATTAAAATGAATAGTAGTATGAAAAAATTATTATATTTAATAGCGGCTGTCTTGTTGTTGATGTCAAACACGCAGCAACCGGATGGTTTTGAAGTTAGCATAGAGTTAAAAAATGCGGTGGATGGACCTGTTTTTGTAAATCAACGGATTCCGAATCAAACAGCGTGGTATACGGATACGCTGCAATTGAAAGATGGGAAAGTGGTGTTTAAAGGAGAGGTGGATTATCCGAGAATGGTCACTTTTGTGTTCCATAGCGGTGAAGAAGATTTTCACGGCTCATTCAGTGTGTTCTTGGATAATAGTACGGTGAATGTAACCGGTGATTATAACAACCTTAAAAATTTAAAAATTGTAGGTTCTCGGTCACACGACGAATATATGACTATTGAGAAGAATGGAAAATCGATTTTTGAGAATTACAAACGGCTGACCCATAAACGAGGGAAGGCTTTTAAAGATAATCGAGCTTTATATGATTCACTGACTCCTTACTGTGTTGATGCATACAACAAGGTATTTGAATATATTACTACTTTACCGGGTTATGCAACAAGTGAAACAATTGCTTATTTTGTCAGTGAGTATTTCAACATCAATGATATGGAGAAATTTGAGAAGGCACTGAATGGATTTGCTCCGTCGATGGCTAAAAATGCTTACATTGCTGATTGTCGCGAAGGATTGGAAAAAGAAAAGAAAGTTCAGCCGGGACAGCCTGCTTATGATTTTACGCTATCGGATATTAACGGTAAAGAATATAAGTTATCTGATTACCGAGGAAAATATGTATTATTGGAGTTTAGTGCTTCTTGGTGCGGATGGTGTAAGCTGGAAATTCCTTTTCTGAAAACGGTTTATGAAAACACGAAAGGAAAGAATTTTGTGATGCTCACCGTCAATTTGGATGAAGAAAAGAAAAAATGGGAAGAAGATGTGAAGCAGTATAACTTGCCGTGGCCGGTGATTTCTGACTTAAAAGCTTTTAAAGGACCTGTTCCCGATCATTATAATATTAGTGGTATTCCGGTTATTTATTTAATCAGTCCTGACGGTGTGATCTTGACGAAAGAGCTGCGTCGGGAAGGAATGATTGAATATATTAATTCATTATTTAATCAAAAATAGAATGAGAAATTTAATATATGGGGCAGCAATTTTTGTTGCTGCCTGTTTTTCTTGTGCTTCCCCTATTGTAAAGGACTATGTAGTGGAGGGTGAGATAAAGGGATTTGGAGATGGGATGCTGTATGTGATGACGGAAACATTAGATGGTTATGCTAATGATACCGCATTTGTGAAAAATGATCGATTTACGTTTCGTTCATCAACAGAACATCCGGTAGAATTGTTGTTTATGGTAGCTGATAATAAGGCTTGTGATCGTTGTAATACTTATTCTTTTGGCGTTTTTGTGGAGAATTCATCCACTCCGATAGTGGTGAAGGCAGAGGTGGAAAAACGGATTGAAAATGCCGTGATCACGGGTAGTATTCAACAACAGCAAGTCGAACAAATAGAAGCGACCGGAATGTTTAAAAAGTTGAGGCGTTTGCAGCGTGAGAAGGATAGTTTAAATAAAGTGAATGATACCATCGCTTTGGAAGAAAAAAATCGCCAGTTCAAACAATTGGTGAATGTGAGTTTAGATGAGTTATTTGCTTTTGATTTTGCACGTAATAGTGTTGCGGTTACTTTTGTGCTTTATAAATATTTCCCTTTCCTTTCAGTGGATGAATTGGAGAATACATTGCGTCGATTTGATCAGACGTTGGAATCTTCAGTCTATTTGGAGAAAATGCAGGAACGGATTCGACGTTCAAGAGTGATGGCTGTTGGACAGAAAGCTCCGGAATTTACATTGCAGGATACTACCGGACATTCTTATCATCTGTCTGATTTCAAAGGTAAAATGGTATTATTGGATTTTACCGCCTCTTGGTGTCATTGGTGTAAAGTGGAAATTCCCTATATTGAGCAGATACATCAAAAAATGAAGGGGAAAAATTTTGAAATCATTTCAGTTTATTTGGACAAAAATAGAGAGGATTGGGTGAAAGATGTGAAAACATCGCAACATCCTTGGAAATGCCTGTCGGATGTGATGGCTTGGAAAAAAGGAGGAATGGCATACGATTATTTTGTCAATGGTATACCGGCTTTGGTTTTATTGGATCAGGAAGGACGTATTATTTCTAAAGGAACTAGGGGAGAAAAAACGATGCAGGTGGTGATAGAAAATTATAAATAAAGCTACGAATCAATCATTTGAAAGCCATTTTAAGACAGAAATCTATTTTATTCGAGTCAATAGGCTTGTAAAATGCTTTTGTTTGTGTATTGCAATAAGGTGATTGAATTTGTAAAGCATCGTGTTAATTAGTTATGTTTATTAAAAAATAGATAATGAGAAAACTGATTTATATTGGAGGGTTAGCATTGATTATGTTTTTTTTCGGTTGTACGAATCGAGAACCCGGAAGTTTTACTATCACCGGAGAAATGAAGGGATTGCCGGATGGAAAGGTGAAGATATATTCTGATTATCCTTCTAATTGTTTATTGGATAGTTGTGAAATAAAAGATGGAAAATATTTTTTGAAAGGGAAGTTGGAAAGTTCACAATTGGGTATGTTGTATTTTGAAGTGAAGCCGGGATTTCGGAAGAAGTTTTTACCTTTACTTCGGATTTTTCTGGAACCTTCTGATATTCGTGTGAATAGTGATGTGGAGGATGTGAAAGGTTCGACGAAAATCGAAAATTCTCATTTAAATGATGAATGGATGATGTGTGAGAATTTTTTGAAAAGTTTGCCGGAATATGAGAAAGCTTTAGCACTCACGGATGAAATACAATTGGCTTGTATGGAGGCTGATATGGTTCGTGTTCGGACGTTGAGCGAGGTGAGAGATTCTTTACATCTGCTATTGATTGATAAACTATTTGGATGGAAAAAAGATGCCGCTAAAAATGAAGCAGTGGCTTATTTGGCTAATCAGTATGCTGCCCCTTTATCCGGAGATAAAGTGCTGACAATAGTAGAGCGTTTTGCACCGGATTTTCGCACTTCTTATTATGTGTCACAAATGGAAAAATTTGCTTCCAAAGAACAGCATCTGTTAACGGGTAAGCTTTTTCCTGATTTTCAGGTTTTTGATAAGAATGAACACAAGTATTCTTTGTCGGATTTTCAAGGGAAATATCTGTTTATTGAATTTAGTGCTTCTTGGTGTTGTTGGTGTAAAAAAGAACTGCCATATATACGAAAGGCATACGATCAATTGAAAGATCAGAATATTGTTTTTATTACGATGATGATGGATACGGATCGGGAACGATGGCTTACTGATATGGAGAAGGAGGGATTTGAGTGGTTGTGCTTGACAGATCTAAGGGGAATGAAAAAAAGCCCAATGGTTGAATCGTATAATCTGCGAGGACTTCCGGATTCTTTTGTGGTGGATCCGCAAGGATATATCCTGCGGCGCGATTTACGGGGGAATGAGGTTTTGGAATATCTTTCTTCGCTATGTAATAAGTAAACATTAGAAAATGATAGTATCTTTAAAATATAAAAAAATAATGTAGATGATGAATAGAATCAAATTATATACAATCGGATTGTTTTTAGTGTTCTTATCTCTTTCACAGCTCAAAGGACAGGTGGTATTTGAAAATGGCAGCCTAACGGATGTTTTGCAAAAAGCTAAGCAAGAGAAGAAAATGGTATTTATGGATTGTTATACCAGCTGGTGTGGACCGTGTAAAGTGATGATGAAGGAGGTATTTAGTCGTGAAGATGTCGGAACGTTTATGAATTCTCGTTTTGTATGTTATAAGAAAGATATGGAACAGGGAAATGGAAAAGAGTTGGCAAAGACTTATCAGGTAACGGTATATCCTACTTTTTTAATATTGGATACGGAAGGGAAGATGACACATCGAATGGTCGGTGGAATGAAAGCAGAAGAGTTTTTGAAGAATATAGAAAACGGGATAGGTGAAAATTCATTACATACTTTTTCGCTTCGTTATATGAAAGGTGAAAGAGATCCTGGATTTGTCTACCAGTATATTGAAATGTTGTCTGCTGCATATATGCAGAATGATATGAAAAAAGTATTGCACGAATACTGGGAATCACTCCGTGATGAAGAAAAATGTGGAAAAGCGAACTGGCCTTTGGTGAAACGTTTTGTGTATGATATAAAATCTTTGGAGTATCAATATTTGGTGGATCATAAGCCAAGTTTTGATGCTACTGTTGGAAAAAATGTCGTAGATGAAAAAATATATAAAGATTTGTATCCGTTGATAATTAATCACGGTAGTGATATGATTTTTAAAAATCGTCCGGAAGATTCGGAGGCATTACAAGCATATCGTCAATTAATCGAAAAAACAGCGATACAGGATCAGGAAAATTTATTGATTTGGGTAGATTATGCTCAGGCTTTTGTGGATAATCAATTGAGTAAGGCTTTGAAAATCTATCAGAAAGAGTTTTCTAATCGTGATTCGGATACTCGTTTATCCGCCACCTTACAGCTCAATGGAATGTTGATTAATAAAGGAGATGCGCGTTTGTGCGAACAAGGGATGAAAGCGATCCAAAAGACGATGAAAGAATGTGAATGGAGTGAAGATAATCCTATGTTTAAAGTGATGATGGAGGGATTAAAAAAGAAGTTTTCTGTTCCTGAGAAAAGATAATTTAAACTGTGTTAGCAAAAAGAAAAAATATTGATTTTGCTGACACAGTTTTTTTTATGATAGAAGGAGGTGATGATTTATTATTTTTTGATTTTTGTTTTGGATTAGTTTTCATAGCTTTGTAGCAAGTAAGACTGTACCCATATTCCAGAACATAATGATAAGATTTTTATTGTTTCTTTTAATACTATTTCTGTTTGCATCTCCGGATGTTGACGCACAGCGTAAAAAAGTGGGGATTGTATTGAGCGGAGGAGGTGCGAAAGGAGTGGCACATATCGGTGTGTTGAAAGTGTTAGAGGAGGCGGGTATCCCGATTGACTATATTTCTGGAACGAGTATGGGGGCGATTGTTGGGGGATTATATGCAGTGGGATATAATGCACGGACATTGGATAGCTTGGTGCGGTTGCAAAATTGGCCTTTCCTTTTGAGCGATCGGGTATATCGTTATAACTTGCCTTTTTCGGAAAAAGAGTCCAATGAAAAATATTTAATTTCTATGCCTTTGGGAGAGGGGAAAGGTATTTCTGTACCTGCCGGTTTTGTGAGTGGGCAAAATATTTACAATTTATTTTCAGAATTGACCATCGGTTACCACGATTCTTTGTCTTTTCAGCATTTACCTATACCTTTTTCTTGTGTTGCGGCGAATATGGTGGATGGCAAAGAAGTGGTGATGAGTGATGGTATTTTACCCTTAGCAATGCGTGCCAGTATGGCTATTCCGGGAGCTTTTGCTCCGGTACTACTGGATAGTATGGTATTGGTGGATGGTGGGATTTCCAATAACTTTCCGGTGGATGTAGTGAAGAATATGGGGGCTGAAATTACGATTGGGGTGGATTTGAGTAATGGTTTGAAAGATGCCGACGGTTTGAATTCTATTGTTGGGGTGGTCGAGCAGTTGACGGCTTTTATGGGAATGAGGAGCTACACAAAGAATAAAGCTTTGGTGGATTTGTATATGAATCCGAATTTGAAAGGATATACGGCAGCCAGTTTTACGCCCGAAGCCATAGATACGATGATATTGAGGGGAGAAAGAGTGGCTCGTGCGAATTGGGATAAGATTATGAAGTTGAAGCAGGAGATCGGTTTATCAGAATCGGAGGATGCGTCGCCTCATTTGGTGAATAAGTTTTTGAAGACGGATACGATAATGATCGGAAAGATATTTATTGAGGGGGTGAAAGAAAAAGATGAGAAGTGGATAAGGAGGCAGATTGGATTGAATGAATTTTCGGTGATCACCTTGAAAAATTTGCATCAGGCTGTTGCATTTTTATATGGTACGGGAGCTTTTGCGAATGTCAATTATGTATTGAATGGTGAAAAGATCTATGATTTAACTTTGCGTTTGAAAGAAAAATCCGCCAGTTCGTTAAATTTGGGATTCCGTTTTGATACGGAAGAGATGGCTTCTATTTTGTTGAACACAACTTTGAGCCATCGGGCATTGAAAGGTTCCCGCCTGTCTTTGACCGGACGATTGAACAGAAATCCTTATGTGTTGTTGGATTATTCCTTTGGAAGTACATTTTTAAGGAAATGGGGCGTGTCGTATATGTATAAATACAATGACATTAATTTATATGATCGTGGGGATAAGGTGGATAATATTACTTTCTCTTATCATCGGGGAGATTTGAATATTTCGGATATCTATTTGCGGAATTTTAAATTTCAGTTGGGATTTCGATACGAATATTTTAATTACAAATCTAACTTATATAATTCCGATTACATAGCAGAAGATGTTTCATCGCAGGGATTAGCGAGTTATTATGCATCAGCTCATTATGAGACATTTGACAAGAAATATTATCCGGATAAAGGTCTATCTTTCCGTGCGGAGTATTCTTTATATACCGATAATATGGCAAGCTACAAGGGACACGTGCCTTTTTCGGCATTGATGGCTGATTTTGAACCGACCGTACGTTTAACCCGAAGAGTTTATCTGATGCCGGCTGTTTATGGGCGGATATTAATTGGTGAAAATATAGCGATTCCTTATTTAAATTGTATGGGGGGAGAGACGGCAGGCAGATATTTCAGTCAGCAACTGCCATTTTATGGAATTCATAATTTGCAATTCTTTGATAATTCCCTCTTAGTTGGGCGATTGGCTTTACGTTATCGTTTGGGAAGCAGACATTATGTGACTTTAACAGGAAATTACGCGAAGCAGGCAGATAGTTTTTTCGATATATTGGAAGGAGATAATATATGGGGTGGTGCTGCCGGATATGCTTATAACAGTATTATCGGACCTATTGGTATCACTTTAGATATGTCGAATTGGGATAAGAAACTGGGGGTTTATTTTAATCTCGGATTTTATTTTTAAGAAATGAGGTATTGTTTTATATTAAGTGCATTCATTTGTGGAGTATTGTTTCTGGGCTGTAATCGGTCGGGCGCTTATAAATATACGGAAGGTCGAATTTATGGGACTTTTTACCATATTTCGTACGCTTCTTCTGAAGATTTAGAAGTTGAAATTCATCGGCAAATGGAATTGGTCAACGCTTCTCTTTCGATGTTTAATCCGCAATCTGTGATTGCACGGATCAATCGGGGGGAAAGTGACACTACTGATATTTTATTCCGTAAGATGTTTGATAAGGCGATACAAGTAAATCGGGTAACTGATGGGGCATTTGACATTACCGTAGCTCCATTGGTGAATGCTTGGGGATTTGGCTATGAAAAAGAAGTATTTCCGGATTCGACTCGGATAGATTCATTGCTCTTACGGGTAGGAATGGATAAATTGACATTGGAGGACAATCGGATACAAAAGGCATTTCCCGGCGTAGAGATGGATGCCAGTTCTATTGCCAAGGGATTGGGAGTTGATTTGGTAGCAGAATACTTTGATCGACGGGGGATAAACGATTATATGGTAGAAATTGGGGGAGAAGTTCGGGTAAAAGGAGAAAGTGCAAAGAATCGTTCGTGGCGTATTGGGATAGATCGTCCGGAAGACGATGTCACCGGCGAAAGCCAGCAATTGCAGTTGGTGGTTGGTTTGACTTCCGGAACTTTGGCTACTTCGGGCAATTATCGGAATTTTTATATCCATAAGGGGAAAAAATATGTCCATACCATCAATCCGAAAACAGGCTATCCGATACAAACAGACATTTTGAGTGCTTCGGTTTATGCACCAACCTGTATGGAAGCGGATGCCTATGCGACGGCTTTTATGGTATTGGGACTGAAAAAAGCGCAGCAAGTTATTCAGAAGCATTCGGAATTGGAGGGATGTTTTATTTATCAGGAACAAGGAGCATTGAAAACCTGGATGTCTGATGGAATGAAAAAGATGATTATAGAGGGAGAGTAAATATAAATGAATCAGTAAATAAAAGACAAAGGCGTGACTTGAGCAAAGATAGGTATGAAGAGAATAGGGTTGTTGGTCATCATCATTTTTGCAGTAGGAAGATTATTTGCATTCGCATCTATTGTTCCTGCTATACGTGATACTGTCCCGATGAATTCGGTGAGGAAGATAAAACAGAAGATTCAGATTCGGGAACACATAGAGCGTGACACTTTATTACTGATGACTTTTCCTTATTCGGTTAATCATCGTGAGAAAATACCATTGGTCTATTTACCGGACAGTCTGATTCGGGATACATTGCGATATGAATATACTAAAATCAAGAATTTTGCTTATAAAAACCGTTGGACGAAGGAACTATATAAAATGGTTTTTGTCAATCCGCGACCGGGTTATTTAAGTGTGATGCGTACGCAAAATAGTGAGGAACGTTTCAATGAATACAGGGGAAAAATAATAGGCAATATTTCTATCAAGGTCCTTCCACCATACGGTAGTAGCGTATATGATACTACTTATATCGAAGACGATATGGAGTGGATGAAGAATATGGCAAATCGGATACATATCCGGACAGCCGAAAAGTCCATACGACGGCAATTGACATTCAAATCGGGTATGCGCCTGCTTCCTTTTGAATTAGTGCAAAATGAAATGATGTTGCGACAATTGGATTATTTAGACGATGCAAATATATTGGTATCGGAAGTGCCCGGCGATACCAATCGGGTAAATATCTTGCTGATTTGCAAGGATCAATTTTCGTGGGGGGCGACCGTTGAATCCAACTTTTTAAATTCTGTTCAATTAGGATTTGAAAATAAGAACTTTATGAAATTGGGACATATCCTGAACTATGAATTTAGCTATCGGGGTACGAAGGAAAAAAAATGGGGAAATATCCTTGAATACAAGGTTAACAGTCTGGGTGGAACGCATATCAATGTAAGAGGGTATTACAAGAACGATTACAAGGAAAAGCAAGTGCGGGTAGAGATTGATCGTCAATTTGTCACCAGTCAGATGCAATGGGCGGGAGGGGTATCTGCCGGGCGGGTGTTTTATTCTGACGATCTACCCGATCGCAATATGACCCGATTGCGTGAATTATTCAATTATCATTTTCAGGATATTTGGTTGGGAAAATCTTTTCAATTGCCTTTCCGGTATAGTTATAACCGAAACATATACCTCACCAGTCGTTTTTTTACGACTTATTTTAATCATCGACCCATCGTGACAGGCGACACAAATCATCTGTATTATAATCGTTTGGATTATTTCACAGCTTTGACTTATACGAAAATAAAGTATTATAAAGCGAACTTAATCTATGATTTTGGACGAACGGAGGACATACCGACCGGATTATTTATTGCCTTGACCGGTGGATTTGAGAAAAGTGAGTTTGATAATTATGGTTATGTAGCGACAGAATTTCGTTATTCTCATTTCAATAAATTGACGGAACGTTGGTTTGGAATACGGGGGGGGATCTCTTCGTATGTAGGGGAAAATGGATTTGAACAGGGCTTAATCAAATTAGGCGGTAGCCATATCAGTGACTTATGTAGTTTGGGCAATTTGAAATTCCGTTTTTACAATGATATCAATTATGTACGGGGCATTCGGCGTTATCCTGCCGATTATTTATATATGGAAGATGCTAATATTCGTGGTTTTTCATCGGATACATTGCGAGGCAATCAGAAATTGTCAATATCCTTGGGAACGACCTTTTTTCTACCCTACATCAAAAAGGGGTTTCGTACCTCTATTATGACTTTTGTTGATGCGGGGATCGTTGCTCCTGAGAATATACCTTTGTCAAAGAACAAAACATACTGGGGGTTCGGTGTGGCGTTGAATATCCGGAATGACAATGTGGTTCTTAAAAATCTTAGTATTCGTTTAAGTTTTTATCCGACCATTCCTGCTGATGGACGGAGTTTCCAAGCGATTGTAACGGGGAGAAATCGGAATGGTTTTTATGACTATCGTGTAACAAAACCACAGGTGATTCAGTATCAATAAAGATACTGACCACAAAATAATCTGTCAGCTATCAATAAACATCCATTAATGAATGCAATGTTTATGGAAGAAATCATATCAATAGATATTTGGTTTGGATTCATAATGTCCGTTGTCGCAGCAGTATCCACTTTTATGGGTGCGATGACCTCTTTGTATTTCCGAAAAGTCAATCAACGCACCTTGTCCATTATTTTAGGCTTTGCTGCAGGGATTATACTCTACACGGCTTTTATGAAACTGATGCCTGATTCCATCCATACGCTTTCGTCCCAACTTTCCTATCAGCGGACAAAAGTGGTTAGCACGATTTGGTTTTTCGTGGGTATTGTGCTACTATATCCTTTGGGGTATTTAGTGAATTTATGGAAACGACGCGAACACACGCGATATGATGAATCTGTGCAACACGACCGACGGGTGGCAATCTTGGTGCTATTGACCATCACGGCGCACAGTTTTGTCGAAGGTTTGGCAACTTTCCTTTCTTATTTAGCCTCCCCCTTGGTCGCCATTCCTTTGGTGCTTTCTATCATTGTTCATAACTTTCCGGAGGGAATGACAATAGGGGCATTATTCAATAAAATCAGTGACTCGATGGGGCGTAGAAAAGCTGTTCTGTATAGTGCCATAGCCTCTTTGTTCGAGCCGATCGGAGCGATTATGGCATATTTCTTTATAATGAAATACTCAACGCCTATTTTGACCGGTATTCTCAAAGCGTTTTTGTCCGGATTATTGGTTGCAACCGCTTTGAATGAATTGATTCCTCATTCACAGCTCAAGGGAAATAGACGTATTTCCGTGCAGAGTATCATTGCCGGTATGCTGATTATGGGCATCGTTTTGATGGCGGTATAAATCATAAATACTCCCTCACTCTCTATTTCTTCTAAACCAATTTCCGATCTTTCGGAAGATTCCTTTTTGTGGTTTTACTTCTTCTTCCGTTTCTACCTCTTGAGTTGATCTATCTTTTACCCTTTCCAATTTTCGGTTCTTCATCTGATCAATCATATTAAGATGATCTTTAAATTCCGGTGCATCGAGATTTTTATCTTGCGGCATCATTGCCATTGGGAAAGTGAGCGTACTCCATTGACCGTAGGAATGGCTTTTCAGACAGCGTTGCATAAACTCCCCGAAGATGGGAAGTGCCATACTGGCTCCTTGTCCGAGGCGGATGGAATTAAAGTGAATATTGACATCATTGGCACCGACACGAATGCCGACGACAATACGTGGATTGTAACCGATAAACCAGCCGTCTACCTGATTCTGAGTGGTACCTGTTTTTCCCGCCATTTCATTGTGTAGACCGTAATTTGTTCGCAATTTCTGCCCCGTACCTTCATCAATGACAGCGGCAAGGATGTTATTCATAATAGAGGCATCTGTGGCTGGAAGGACTTCAGCTTCGACCGTCCCTTTTGCTTGAAAAATGATCTTTCCTGTCCGGTCTTTGATCTCTTTTAGGTAATATTCTTCCACCAACACCCCGCTGTTGGCGAAGCATAAAAAAGGATGAATCATTTCCCGTAGCGGAATATCGGCAACGCCCAACGCTAAAGACGGATAGGGGGGAAGGTCGGACTGAATGCCTAATTGCCGGGCTTGCGCAATGACCGTATCAATGCCTGTTTGCAACAGCACATCGACAGCAATCGTATTGATAGATTTACTGAGTGCCCCTTTCAGCGTATAATAGCCTTCGTAATTATTGTCTGCGTTGCGAGGCGTCCAATCGTCATACTCCGGATAGGTCTTTTGTTCATTCTTATAGTAGGCATCCAACCGCGCTCCGTGGCGAATAGCAGCACTGTAAACCACCGGTTTGAAGACAGACCCCACTTGACGGGGAGCATCCACCTGATCGTATTGAAAATATTTATAATTCGCACCGCCCACCCAAGCCTTCACTTTCCCGGTTTGTGCTTCTACGGCAATCATTGCCGGTTGCAAAATCTTCAGATAATGTTTGATAGAATCAATGGAGGAGTACTCCACGCGAGCTTCGCCCTGATAAGGACTATACACCAACATTGCTTTCTTTTCATTCATCCTCTTTAGGATACTTTTTTCATCCAGTCCCTGACTTTTGAGTGCTCTATACACGGGGCTATTACAGATAGCATTTTTCAGAATTTCCGGATGATGGTCCCAAGGTTCTTTTCCTTCCAAATGAGCATAATAAGAATCCTGAAGTTTCCTAAGGTGTATTTGAACCGCTTCTTCGGCATATTGCTGCATTTCGGCATCTAAGGTTGTCGTCAGGATCAAACCGTCTTTATAGAGATTATAAGCGGTCGTATGTTTCTGATTATATTGGTCAATAATCCGAATCGCGTCCTGTCTGATTTTTTCTCGCAAATAGGGGGCAAGACCGGAATAATAATCAATAGCCTTATATTTCAATGCTAAATTTTTTTCTTTGAACTGATGACCGCTATCTGCTGTCAGAAAATTGTATTTAATCATTTGACCGATCACCGTATTGCGTCGTTGCAAAGCTCTTTCCGGGTGTAAACGGGGGTTATAGCGCGAGGGACCTTTCAACATACCAATCAAGGTGGCTGCCTGTGGAACACTTAATTCCGAGGCGGATGTTGAAAAATATTTCTGAGCGGCACTCTCAATACCGAACGTATTTTCACCGAAAGAAACCGTATTCAGGTATAAAGTTAAGATTTCATCTTTTGAATAAATATTTTCCAATCGGCGGGCGGTGAAC
This sequence comes from Odoribacter sp., assembly GCA_036657595.1. Lineage (GTDB taxonomy): Bacteria > Bacteroidota > Bacteroidia > Bacteroidales > Marinifilaceae > Odoribacter. The sequence goes on from JAVXFZ010000021.1 coordinate 32,737, forward strand.
ATTTCTTTGAGTTTCACCACCGGCATAAAACTGACCTGTTGATCTTCACGTGGATATATATTTTTCGCCAATTGCTGGCTGAGTGTGCTACCTCCTCCTGAGCTGCGATCTCCTAACAGAAAAGTTTTAAAGAACACCCGTAACATACTTACCCTATCCACGCCGTCGTGTTCATAAAAGCGAACATCTTCCGTGGCGATCAGAGCGTTCACCGCATTCTCGGAAATATGATTAAAATTGACATTTGTGCGATTCTCAATATAATATTTACCGATCAATTCACCGTCTTCACTGTATAATTCCGACGCTTCATCATTCCGAATATTCCGTAATTCTTCATACGTAGGCAATTGTCCCCACAGCCCCGCATAGATGGAATAAACAAAAAGACCACTTCCGAGCAATAGTACAAACAGAAGAATAAATATATATTTCAGCCAGTGAAATGAATGACTTTTCCGGCGACCGGAGGAGTGTTTTTTCTGTATATTTTTTTTCTGTTTCATTCCTTGAAATCTTCTGATACCTTTGTAGATGGGAGGCTTTCGTGCGTGCTTTAAACTAAGGCGATACGTTTCCTTTCATACAACATCTATTCCGGCAACAATATAGACAGAATGTGTCGAATTATCAAATTCTCTCACCAAAGTTCTTAAGGAAAATACGATGGCACTCCTTTTCAGAACGTAAAATCTATCACAACAAGGTCGTTTAAACATCTGAAATCTCAGAATAAAAGACATATAGAGAGCATTTTATCATTTTTAACGTTTTATTTTTAAGCATTCCGTATTTTTCTTATCTTTGAACACCGGAAAATCCTTGCTTTACAGAAATCTGACAGTGCGAGGTTTTCTTATTTATAATCAGAAATGTATTTAGAATAACGAACAGTGGTATAGCCACAAACTAAATTTACTGAAATGTTAAACATTGCATTATTTGGTCCTCCGGGAGCAGGAAAAGGGACACAGGCAAAGAAAATTGCTGAGAAATATAATTTAGTTCATCTTGCAACGGGTGATATGATTCGTCAAGAAATTGCCAATAAAACAGAATTAGGTTTGATGGCTGCCGACATTATCAATCGGGGAGAATTGCTTTCGGATGAATTTGTTGTAAAATTGGTCGAGAACAGTATTGCTCATTGTCAGGGAGTAAACGGATTTTTATTTGATGGTTTTCCCCGTACAGTAAAACAGGCTGAAATTTTAGATACAATGTTGGAGAAAGAGGGCTTTCCCTTGAAAGGATTGATCAACATTCAGGTACCTTTTAATGAATTAAAGCGACGTATGCTGGAAAGAGCGAAGATTGAAGGTCGCGCCGACGATAATGAACAAGTCATTGAAAGACGTTTCCGCGAATACAACGACAAAACGATCTATGTCGCTAACTACTATAAAAAGAAGGGTGTACACATAGATATAAATGGCGATTGTCCGATGGAAGAAGTCTTTTCTTCTATCACAAAAGCGATTGAAGCGATGAAATAAAGCGGATCATATAAAAATCCCCCGCATCGGCTAACGTTTTGTTTATTCGTTTATTTGTAGAGATCTATAAACGATTGAACCAATAAACAAAACGTAAAGCTTGTGCGGGGGATTTTTATATAACCTACTCACAATGGGCAGACAACCCTTTTCATTCGGTTGTAACCGTCAATCCTTTCCTTTTTAACAATGCCTGAATCGTCGGTTCCTGACCGCGGAATTGCTTATACAATTTCATTGGATCGTCTGAACCTCCTTTTGAAAGGACATTCTCACGGAAAGCCTTTGCTTTTTCCGGATTAAAGACATCACCGGTTTCTTTAAAAGCTGCGAATGCATCGGCATCCAATACTTCTGCCCACGTGTAAGCATAGTATCCGGCAGCATATCCGCCATTAAAGATGTGACCAAAGTAAGGACTCCGATAGCGCACCGTAATTTCAGGTATCAAACCGATTTTATCCAACGTTTCTTTTTCAAATTTCTGTGCATCAATAAATTCCGGTGTTTTTACCGTATGATAAGCCATATCCAATAACGCGGCAGACATAAATTCCGTCACGGTGAAACCCTGATTAAAATGACTGCTCTTTTGCAGTTTATCAATTAACTCCTGAGGTAGAGCTTCTCCGGTTTTCCAATGATGAGCATACATTTTCAGCACTTCCGGATCGCCCGCCCAGTTTTCCATAATTTGTGACGGCAACTCAACAAAATCGCGTGCGACAGAAGTACCGCCTACACTGGGATAAGTACATTCCGACAGCAAACCGTGTAAAGCGTGTCCAAATTCGTGAAATAGCGTAGCCGCTTCGTCGAAAGTCAGCAGAGCAGGCGTATCGCCCGTAGGTTTCGTGAAATTACAAACATTCGTGATAATCGGTGTTGCGTTGAGCAATCCGCTTTGCGGACGGAAAGCATCCATCCAAGCTCCACTACGCTTGCTGGCACGGGGAAAATAGTCGGCATAATAGATACCAATGTGTTTGCCGTCGCTATCTTTCACTTCAAAGGCTAAAGCGTCAGGATGGGGGAGAGGCAGATCATTTCTTTGCTCAAAGGTGATACCGTATAACTTGTTGGCTACCTGAAATGCACCCATCCGCACCTGATCCAAGGGGAAATACTGACTGACTTCTGTTTCATTCAATCCGTATTGCTCTTTTTTCAGCTTTTCGGCATAATAACGCCAATCCCAGCCTGCCAATTTAAATGAATTGCCTTCTTTTTCTATCATCTTTTGCAATTCGTTTGCTTCCTTTTTAGAGATAGGTAGAGCAGCTTCCCAAATTTGATTACACAATTGATAAACATTCTCCGGCGTTTTAGCCATATTATCATCTAAGATATAACTGGCATAATCAGCGTATCCGAGTAAATTAGCTTTCTGTAAGCGCAGCGATACAATTTTGCTGATATTCTCCCAATTGTTACGATCATTAGCATTGCTGCCCCGGTTGATATAAGCTTTATAAATTTGTTCCCGCAGTTCGCGATTGTCCGCATACTGTAAAAAAGGGATGATACTCGGATTTTGAAGCGTAAACACCCATTTCCCTTCCATTCCTTTTTCTTTGGCTGTTTCTGCCGCTGCTGAAACCACACCTTCCGGTAGTCCGCTGAGATCCTTTTCCTGATCAATGACCAACTGATAGGCATTGGTTTCTTTCAACTGATTATCTCCGAATTTCAGTGTCAGCATAGCCAATTCATTACTGATCTTCTTGAACTGTTCTTTCTCCTCAGCTGAAAGATTGGCTCCGCCTCGTATAAAATTGTTATAATATTTTTTCAATACCATCCTCTGCTCGATTGTCAGATTTGCCTCTTCCTGCTGATCGTATACGGTTTTAATCCGTTCAAACAGCTGACTGTTCAGATTGATGGCATCTTGATGCGTTGTCAACTCCGGCATAATCGTTTCCGCCACCACATTCATCGAATCGTTCGTATTGGCTTCGCGCAAATTGAAAAATACAAAAGATACATTATTCAGAAATTGTCCGGATTTCTCCATAGCCTCAATAGTATTGGCAAAAGTAGGTGCTTCGCTATTGTCAATGATCGCTTCAATTTCTGTTTCCTGCTGTTTGATCCCTTCACGAAAAGCCGGCAGATAATGATGACTCATAATTTTGTCGAATGGCGGCACACCAAAAGGAGCATTACTTCTACTAAAAAAGGGATTGTCCGTATTCGTGCCCTGATGACAGGATTGCATAACAATACCTGCAAAGCAGATTAAATAAGTGATTTTTTTCATTCTATTTTGATTATAATGATGATTTTGCTTATTTTGCAAATATAATAGAAAATAGAGGATTTGGTTCGCAGAATTTAGGAAAATTAAAAACTTGTGTAAAAAGAACGTTTTTTTTTGAATGAGATTTGGTAATATAAAAAAAAAGTACGTTCTTTGCATCCTGTTTGGAAAGCGTTTATAAAAAATACTGAGAGATGTCAAGAGTTTGTCAAATAACCGGAAAAAGAGCAATGGGTGGAAATCATGTATCTCACTCTAAAAGAAGAGTTAAGAGAATATTTTCGATTAACCTATTCAAAAGAAATTTTTATTGGCCAGAAGAAGACAGATGGATTCGCCTGAATGTATCAGCCGATGGGCTTCGCCTGATTAATAAGAGAGGTCTAAGCTTCTGCTTAAAAGAAGCAACTGCTGCAGGATTAATTAAAACTATTTAAAATCACTGAAGATGGCAAAGAAAAGCAAAGGAAACAGAGTGCAGGTGATTCTTGAATGTACTGAGCAAAAAGAATCAGGGGTGCCGGGAATGTCTCGGTATATCACCACGAAAAATAGGAAGAATACTCCTGAGAGATTGGAACTGAAAAAGTACAATCCGTATTTGAAGAAAGTAACGTTACACCGTGAAATAAAATAATTGAGCTATGGCAAAGAAAACCGTTGCAACTTTGAAAACCGGAGAAGGTAAAGGGTATGCGAAAGTGATTAAAATGGTAAAGTCTGATAAGACTGGTGCCTATACTTTCAAAGAACAAATGGTCACCACTGACCGTGTGAAAGATGTATTGAAAAAATAACATATTTCATCTAAAAAACAAAAGGGATGCGTTGAATGACGTATCCCTTTTTTGTGTTTAAACGAATCAAAAAAGAAGGAAAGCATTCGGAAAAATAAAAAAATTGAAATAAAAAAGAAAAGCATTTCGGATGGATTTGAAAATGGGAAAAGGGAAAATAAAAAAAAGACCAGCTAATACTGATCTTTTTCTTTTTTAGTAGCGGGGACCCGATTCGAACGAATGACCTTTGGGTTATGAGCCCAACGAGCTACCACTGCTCCACCCCGCACTCTCTGTCAATACCTCTGTATTGCGAGTGCAAAGATAATTATTTATTTATTGAAAACAAGCAATAGTAAAAACAAATATTTTTACTTTATAGATATTTCCTTCAAAAGCCTTTCAATGATGAAAATAAACTATTTTGTTTTTGTCACAAGCCTTTCCCCTCTGCTTCCCCCTTGAAATACACACAAAGTAATCAAATTCCTCATTCGGCAATAGCTACCCTTTTATTCCGTACCCACTTATATTCTTATAATGATTTGATTATCTTTTTGTTATACTTGTATCCTCGATGTAGTCTTTGCGACTTCCCTTCGTTCTGAAACGACGAGGATACGAAGGGACAACGACGAGAATACGAGCGGAAGGTAGCGATACCCAAACCATTCCCAAACGATTGGGTAGCGATTGAACGAAGGGGAAAATGGGACGACTACCTTTTAAACTTATATATTTTTATTTCTTATTGTATTATTCTTTCTTATTTTGGATGAATATCGAGTAGTTTCTTTATTTTTACCACCTTAATGGGCAAGTTGCTGAAATTTAAATGAGAGGTAAGGCATTT
>JAVXFZ010000022.1:0-38099 GCA_036657595.1 Odoribacter sp.
TTTTAAATCCAGAGCAGTATAGAGAGCGCATTTTTCAATCTCTCCCGCATATAGTGGTTGGCATTGTTTTTGTGCTTTTTTACTGTATTGACGGAAATGTCCAAAAGAGTGGATATTTCTTCGTGGCTCTTCCCGTGAAGGCTTAATTCATAGACTTCCCGACAGGCTGGCGATAGTTCATTAAATACGGACTTGACTAATTGAAAGACTTCTGTTTCGATGATGTTTTCGAAAAAGAAGTTCTGCTCTTCTCCTTCGTGAGCAATGTGTTCTGTATACTTATTCTCTACTTGCCGATGCCGAATCATATCAATTGAGAAACTTCGCACGATTTTGTAAAGATAGGCTTTCATTGCATTTTCTTCCTTGAACTGTTTTCTCTTTTCCCATAAATCAAGGAATGCATCCTGCACAACATCATCAATGGTTGACCTATCATCCAAATATTTCGAGGCAAAGTAGCGTAGCATAGCCGCATATTTATCGTATAAATAGCGGAAAGCTTTTTTATCATCCTTTGAGGAAAAATCGGATAGTAAGTTTTCTTCCATAAGAAAAAAGAATGTATTTCTTTGCAAAAATATAAATTTAATTAGAAATGTATGGATAATTGAATGAGATTGTTCGATCTTCTATGTCCTTTTTGAAAATGAAATGATTGTACTTATTGTTCTTTTTCTATTAAAAAGAATAGAGGGTTGTTAAAAGAACGCTTTAATTGAAAGGCGAAGTGGCGTTTCTCTTTCTAATTCTCAGCTATCCGGAAAAAAGGGAGTAAATATTTTTTTTAATGCCCCAAAAGGCTTAAATTTGTTCGTTTTTCTAATAAACAGTTACAGTAAAATATATAGATTATGGCAGAAAAAGAAAATTGTAAGCTTTTCAGTGAGTTTGCACCGAACACTATGCAAGAGTGGATCGACAAAGTCACTGCAGACCTGAAAGGGGCTGATTTTAATAGAAAGCTTGTATGGAGAACCAATGAGGGTTTTAATGTACAACCGATGTATCGGTTGGAAAATATGAAAGACCTAAAGAACCTGGATTGTTTTCCGGGCGAATTTCCGTTTGTAAGAGGAAACAAAAAAAACAACAACGAATGGTATGTACGTCAGGATATTGTTGTTGAAAATGTGGCTGCTGCAAACAAAAAAGCATTGGATGTACTCAATAAAGGCGTAAACTCTTTGGGTTTTGTGCTTACAGGTTGCAAAGAATTCACCAAGGCGGATATGAAGACTTTGTTGAAGGATATTTGTTTGGAGTGTGTAGAAATCAATTTTGTTGCCGAATGTAAGAAATGTAGCATTCTGGAGGCTTTCAAGGCAGTGGTAGAGGAGAGAGGCATCCTTCCGGAGAAAATACACGGTGGTATCAATGTAGATCCGCTGAGTGCTTTGACTCGGAAAGGGAAGTTCTGTTGCGAAAAACCGTTTGATAGCGTAAAAGAGAATACGGAGAGAATGGCTGCCTACAAAAACTTCAAGACCATTGAAGTGGGTGGATTCGTTTTCAACAATTCAGGTGCTTCGATTGTACAGGAATTGGGATTTTCTTTGGCTGCCGGTGTGGAATACTTGGATAAGTTGACAGATGCCGGAATGAGCGTAAATGACGTGGCTCCGAAAATTCGTTTTCACTTTGCCACCGGCTCTAAATATTTTATGGAAATCGCTAAATTGCGGGCTGCTCGTTATTTGTGGGCTCACATCGTTAAGGCTTACAATCCTTGCTGCGATTGCAAATGTGCGATGAATATACACGCTGAAACATCCGAATGGAACAAGACCGTATATGATGCTCACGTCAATTTACTGCGTACACAGACAGAAACAATGTCGGCTACGTTGGGCGGAGTAGATTCATTTACCGTACATCCGTTTGATGATATTTTTGAATGCGAATCCAGCGATTTGGCGGAACGTGTTGCCCGCAATCAACAGTTGTTGTTGAAAGAAGAGGCTCATTTTTCAAAGATCGTGGATGCTGCCGGCGGTTCTTACTATGTAGAAGAATTGACCGAAAGTATTGCAGAGGCTGCTTGGAAATTGTTCTTGGAAGTTCAGGAACAGGGCGGATATACCGAAGCAATGAAGAAAGGTTTTGTACAGGCTGCCGTTAAAGCAACTGCTAAAGCCCGTGATTTGGATATTGCGAACCGGAAAGAGAATTTCTTGGGTACCAACCAATTCCCGAATTTCAACGAGAAGATTGAAAAAGAAATGTGTACTTGCGTATTTGAACCGGAGGATGAAACGGTTGCTGACGCGACAGTTGAAACACTGAAACCTTATCGGGGTACACAAGCTTTCGAGATGATGCGTTTGAAAACCGATCGTTATGCTGCTAAACACGGACGTCCGGTTGTTTATATGCTCCCGATGGGTAGCTTGTCTATGCGGAAAGCGCGGGCTCAATTTGCTTGCAATTTCTTTGCTTGTGCCGGGTTCCAAGTGATGGATAACAACGGTTTCAAAACAGTCGAAGAAGGTTTAAAAGCTTGTTTGGAAAACAAGGCAGCGATCGTTGTGATCTGCTCTTCCGATGAGGAATATGCAGAAATCGCTCCGGCAGTTGCTGCTCAGTTGAAAGACAAAGCCATCCTTGTTGTTGCCGGTAATCCGGAATGTCGTCCGGAATTGGAAGCAAAAGGTATCGTGAATTATGTTCACGTGAAAAACAATTTACTGGAAGAACTGAAAGCTTACCAACAGAAACTGGGAATTTAATAATAAATCCGGGAAGCTAAAGGTTCCAAACAATGGGTCGATGGACCTGACTGTTAACTTTCAATTTTCCGACATTAGATTTTAAAAAAGATGAAACCGAATTTTAAAGATATAAACATTAAAGCGTCTGAAAAGGCTACTATGACCGCTCCTGAGTGGGAAAAAGCCAACCATATCGCTAAAAACTGGACAACTCCTGAGTTGATTCCCGTGAAACCGGTATATACCACCGAAGATTTAAAAGGTATGGAACACCTGAACTATGTTTCCGGTATTCCTCCTTATCTGCGTGGACCGTATTCAGCTATGTATCCATTAAGACCGTGGACTGTCCGTCAATATGCCGGATTCTCTACCGCCGAGGAGTCTAATGCTTTTTATCGTCGTAACTTAGCTGCCGGGCAGAAAGGTCTGTCTGTGGCATTCGACTTAGCTACTCACCGTGGCTATGACTCTGACCACCCGCGTGTGGTCGGTGATGTCGGTAAAGCCGGTGTTGCTGTTGACTCTATTATGGATATGAAAATCCTGTTCGACCAGATTCCGTTGGACAAAATGTCCGTATCTATGACAATGAACGGAGCGGTGCTTCCGATTCTGTCTTTCTACATCGTAGCAGGACTGGAACAAGGGGCTACCCTCGAACAATTGTCGGGTACGATTCAGAATGACATTCTGAAAGAATTTATGGTGCGTAACACTTACATCTATCCGCCGAAGTTCTCTATGAAGATCATCGCCGATATTTTTGAGTACACCTCTAAAAATATGCCTAAGTTCAATTCCATTTCTATCTCCGGTTACCACATGCAGGAAGCAGGTGCTACGGCTGATATAGAATTGGCTTATACCTTGGCAGACGGATTAGAATACCTTCGCGCCGGAGTAAATGCCGGGATGGACGTTGATACTTTCGCACCGCGTTTGTCATTCTTCTGGGCTATCGGTACCAACCATTTTATGGAAATCGCTAAATTGCGCGCCGGTCGTCTGTTGTGGTCGAAGATTGTAAAACAATTCAATCCGAAAAACCCAAAATCATTAGCATTGCGTACTCACTCTCAGACATCCGGTTGGTCGTTGACGGAACAAGATCCGTTCAACAATGTCGGACGTACGTGTATTGAGGCGATGGGTGCTGCTCTGGGACATACTCAGTCATTACATACCAACGCGCTGGATGAGGCGATCGCTCTGCCGACCGATTTCTCGGCTCGTATTGCTCGTAATACACAGATCTATATCCAAGATGAAACGACCATTTGTAAATCAGTTGACCCGTGGGCAGGTTCTTACTACGTAGAATCCCTGACACAGGAATTGGTTGAAAAAGCGTGGGCTCATATCCAAGAAGTTGAAAAACTGGGAGGTATGGCTGCCGCTATCGAATCGGGTGTACCTAAATTACGGATTGAAGAGGCTGCTGCCCGCACACAGGCTCGTATCGACAGTGGCGAACAGACCATTGTGGGTGTGAACAAATATCGTCTGGAGAAAGAAGATCCATTGGATATTCTGGAAGTGGACAATACAACTGTTCGGGATGCACAGATTGCCCGCTTGAAAGAATTGAAAGCGAATCGGAACAATGCAGAGGTGAAAGTAGCTTTGGAAGCCATCACGAAATGCGCTGAAACCGGTGAAGGAAACCTACTGGAATTAGCTGTTGACGCAGCTAAAAAACGGGCATCTTTGGGCGAGATCTCAGATGCTTGCGAAAAAGTTTGTGGACGTTATAAAGCAGTAATTAGAACCGTGAGCGGAGTGTATTCAAGTATTGCAGGCAGCGATGCAGCCTTTGAGAAGGCAAAAGCCTTAACGGATGAGTTTGCCGAATTAACCGGACGTCGTCCGCGTATTATGATTGCTAAAATGGGTCAGGACGGTCACGACCGTGGAGCAAAAGTAGTTGCTACCGGTTATGCCGATATGGGCTTTGATGTTGATATGGGACCTTTGTTCCAAACACCGGAAGAAACCGCGAAACAAGCCGTTGAAAATGACGTGCACGTAGTGGGTGTTTCTTCATTGGCTGCCGGACACAAAACATTGGTTCCTGCCGTTATCGCTGAATTGAAAAAATTGGGACGTGAAGACATCCTGGTCTATGTGGGAGGTGTCATTCCTCATCAAGACTATCAATTCTTATTTGATGCCGGTGCTATCGCTGTATTCGGTCCCGGTACGAAAGTGCCGCAGAGTGCCATACAGGTGATGGAAATCCTGTTACAATTGGCAAAGAAGTAACTTTGCATCTAATAAAGTAAAAACGGTTGCCTATCACGGCAGCCGTTTTTTTGATTTTATATGCACCGCTTTAAATCTTTTATCAATAATGGAAAGAGGAGTACCTTAAAATCTTTCCATTTATAAGCGAATGAACATTTATCTATAATTTAAGACAAAGCTTTTATTTTTCAGCTTATCTTTGTCGCGTTAAAAAAATGAATGATGGATTACGGAAAAGTGATTGAAAAAATATATGAGGAAGTAAAACCTTATTGGGGAAAGGGAAAAGTGGCTGATTATATACCGGCATTGTCAGAGGTTGCGCCCCGGCAATACGGAATAGCGGTGACAACATTAGACGGGCAATCGTCTGTTGTGGGAGATGCTAAGATCCGTTTTTCCATTCAAAGTATTTCAAAGGTCTTTACAATGGCGATGGTCACCGGACGTTTAGGCGATGGCATTTGGGAATATGTAGGACGGGAACCTTCCGGTAATCCGTTTAATTCCCTGATCCAATTGGAATATGAGCGGGGAATTCCCCGAAACCCTTTCATCAATGCGGGGGCATTGGTGGTGACCGATCGTCTGATGAGCCTTTACGACCATCCGAAAGATGCGATCCTTGAATTTATTAGAAATATTTGTGGCAACGACGATCTATATTACGATAAGCACATTGCACAATCGGAAAGAAGGAATGCTGATCGTAATTTTGCATTGGCTTATTTGATGAAAAGCTTTGGGAATATGGAGAATGATGTCGAGGCGGTCATTGATGTTTATTGCCATCAATGTAGCATAACGATGAATTGTGTCGATTTATCGCGGGCTTTTCTCTTCTTGTCAAATCACGGTTTAAATCCTTTCAACAACGAACGTCTTCTGACCGTTAGTCAGGCAAAGCGTTTGGGAGCCTTGATGTTGACCTGTGGATTCTATGATGAATCCGGTGATTTCGCTTTTCGTGCCGGATTGCCCGGTAAAAGTGGTGTTGGTGGGGGTGTTGTTGCCTATATTCCCGGTAATTTATCTATTGCTGTCTGGAGTCCCGAATTAAATCGTCACGGCAATTCATTAATGGGGATGGAAACATTGGAACGTTTCACGACTGATATTAGTAATTCGATATTTTAGAAGATAATTTGTGATGCAGTATACGATTACAATAAAAAAAAACAGAGGCGTTTAGTCTCTGTTTTTTTATAATCTACTCTTGGCGTTTATTCATTGATCAGTTCTACTTCATCAACGACCAAACTGCTTCCATCGGCTCCGCTAAATTTATCACCGTCTTTACTGGACGAGAAGATCACAGCGAAACGATATTTTTTGGCGGGATCATACGCCTTTTTATAATCCAATTTTAATTCAAATTCTTTGAATACATCCTGTGTGCCGCTACACAATTGAGCGAAAGCTACAACTTTATCGGATTTAGAAATCGTTTCTCCATTCAGATAATTTTCGTAGTTATCAACCTCGTAGAGGATGGCACTCAAAGCACATTCGTCCGTTTTATTGGGATCAAGAGAGGCAATGTGTGAATTTTTCAAATCGGGACAGTAATAATATTTTTCTCCCGGAGTATATTTGAAATATCCTTTTACGCTCTTTGGTTTCTCATAATATGGAATACCAAATTGTGTACTGTTCAGCGTATTGCTTACATCAATTATAAAATCACCGAGGAATAACGAACCGGAGGTAATTACCGGAATGGCGGGGAATTGTCCCGGCGCAAAGCTGGCTTGTCCTGTTGTATAGGCTGTTATAATCTGAGCTGCTTTTCCATTTTTACCTGCCGCGTAAGGTAGCACAATAGCGCCTCCATCATATAATGTGGAAATTTTTTTTACCATACCGATACCGTGGTTTGAAGTTGCCCATAGTCCGGTTGGTTTGTATAAATAGTCAAAATCATTAGGTAATTCCAATATCCAATTTTCAAAGCTGTTTTTGGATACATCTCCTCCTTGCTTATAGCAAATGTTATAGCTTCTTTTTGATGTCGAATCCTCTGATACAATAGTGTAGACCACAAATTTTGTGTTCTTTCCTTTGTATATGGCATTGGAAAAATCGACTATTTCTCCACTTGCCGGATTACTGATGGCACCTTTTGAAAGTTCTACGGTGGGAAACAATTCTACTTTACTCATATCTGTTCCCGGTTTCACGTGAAATGTGATATAATCAAAATCACCGCTTGCTTTGTACACAAATGTAGGTTGTTGTGTAATCACCTTGTTGTCGATGGTCATTTTTAACAACTGATTCTCGTTGTTTTTAATCTGTTGTGCATCAAAAGACAGGGTGAGTGTCACCTTCTCTTTGGTTGTCAAGACCAATTGACCGGTCAGCACTTTTCCTTGGATGGTTCCTTGAATGTTTGCCTTTGCTCCCTCAATAGACGTAGTGAAATCATTCGCTTTAAAGCTATAATTTTCAGCACTTCCCGTTAAAGGGATTGAATCAATCGTTATGTTTCCCAAGCTCAGGTATCCTTCTTTATCTTTCTCTCCCATTACGATGAAAGGAGTTTTTATTTTAATGAGGAGGTCACCTGCTTTAGAAAGGTGATAAGTTTTATCTACGATGGTATCTTTCACACCCATTGAGGTAAAAGCGATCGTTGTTGCATTGTATTCACCTTCTACCCGATAAGCACCATCTTCCTGCATTGGTGGGTCGATGGTGGGTTGATTATTATCGTCGTCGTCGCTACAAGCAGAGAAGAGACCGATTGTACAAATGAGTGTAAAAAGAAACAAGTTTTTCATAAATAGAATTTAATCAAGTCCATCGTCTTGTAGATTTAATGTTGTATTTATATTTTTTCAATCGTTCAGACACCGGTTGTTTAAAGTTGTACGGTGTCATTACAAGGATAAGCAGGTATTTTATTTTGCTAAATTAGGAAAATTGATGGTCAATACTTTTTCCAAGCTGTTGCCGGCTTTGTCCACCACTTTTAGTTGAAATTTGTGCGGACCTTGCTGTCCAAATCTTGCGATCATTGGCATAAATGCCGAAACGTTGAATTGTGTGGCTTTGCTTCCTTTGATCACTTCACCTGCTTTTAATAAGCCTATTCCTGTCAATGGGACGCTTAATTCTCCCGGATTTGCCAAATCAAATGTGGGAACTAATCCGACTGCTGCTAAAACCGCATCGGGTAATGCCGGAGAGTTGATTGTGACCCATAAATTTTCGATTCCTTCTGTTGAGGTAATATCCACGATCACGATGGCATTGTTGTCCTTAGCGGTTACCTCAAATGTTTTATCAATGTTGAAATTTTTTCCGGTGATGCCGATGGATGCTTTATCGTCATCGTCATCACTGCAACCAACAAAAGTGAAGGTTAATAAAGTGGCTAATAAAATTAAGAAATTTTTTTTCATTGTTTTTAATATTTATGGTTTATAATTTTAAAAAAATGTTTTTTTCACTATTTGATTTTAATTATACCAACAAAAACCGTGCAAATTTAACTCAAAATGTATCGTTAATTGATATTTTAACATATTTAATGGAATCTGTTGGGCTTGTCGGATTTGTTTTATTGTTGATAGATCGACTCTTTTCAGCGTTTTAACGAGTAAACGTGGAAATGAATGAGAAGTTTAAAATCTCACTGAAATTATTTGCAATCATTTAAAATAAATTATTAACACTTATAGTTTGTTTTATATTGTTTATTTTCCGTAATTTTACATTCTCTTTTAGTAGTAAAATGTTTAAAATATTAAAATAGGATCATTATTCTCTAATAATATCTAATATTCAGGTAATGAAATATAACAAAATAAAGGAAGTGATCGCTTTATCCTTGCTGGTATGTAGTTTGTGTGCCTGTTGGGAGAAGCGGGATATTCGGTTTTTACAATTGAATATTTGGCAGGAAGGAAAGATGGTGGATGGAGGATATGAGGCTTTGGTGAACGAAATTGCGCGGGCAGATGCTGATTTTGTGATGTTGAGCGAAGTGCGGAATTATAAAGACACCCGGTTTTGTGATCGGATTGTCGCTTCATTGAAAGAGAAGGGAAAAACCTATTATTCTTTTTTTAGTGATGATTCCGGGCTGTTGAGTAAATACCCTTTGTTGGATAGTGCGATGATTTTTCCATTGAATGGAGATCACGGCAGTGTTCATAAGTTAGTGGCAGATATAGACGGTCGGGAAGTAGCTGTTTATACAGCACATTTAGACTATTTAAACTGTGCCTATTATGATGTGCGGGGGTATGATGGTAATAGCTGGCAGCCCTTGGATACTCCGTTGACAGATCGTGACAGTGTGTTGAGGAAAAATGTAGCTTCGCAGCGGGACGATGCCATTCGGGCGTTTTTGGCGGATGCTGCCGTTGAGCGAGGGAAAGGACGATTCGTATTTATCGGGGGAGATTTCAACGAACCCTCGCATCGTGATTGGACGGAAGCGACAAAAGATAGTGCCGATCATCACGGGATGGTGATCCCGTGGACGGTGACAACCTTATTGGAGGACGACGGATTTTTGGATGCTTATCGGACTTATTTTCCCAATCCTGTGAAAAATCCGGGATATACTTTCCCGGCAGATACGAAAAGCGCAGATATAAAGAAACTGCTGTGGGCTCCCAATGCTGATGAGCGAGAACGAATTGATTACATCTTTTATGCTCAGGCAGAGGGCTTGGCATTAACACGTGTTTTTATATATGGACCGAAAGGTTCCATTCGTTCCGGACTTCGGATGGAAGAGCATACGAGTGACGTTTTTGTAGAACCTTGCGGACTTTGGCCCACTGATCATAAAGGCTTGATTGCCGAATTTCGATTTGATTGATTCGGCAAGTCCTGCAATGCCTTTATGAATGCCAATTTATCCGTTTCTACGCTTAAAGGGACGTTTCCCGTTATGTGAGTCGTTGCGACGGCTGTGGAAATTACCTCCGCCTCCCCGGTGTTCAAATGCCTTCGGGTTGTATTCCGGACCTGCTCCGATGTGTGGAGGAAGTGGAATTTTATAAATAACTTTTTCAATGAACTCTTCGATGCGGTGGAATTTCCCTTGTTCCGCTTCGCATACAAATGTGATGGCAACTCCGTCGGCATTTGCGCGTGCTGTTCGTCCGATGCGGTGGATATAATCTTCCGGATCGTGAGGTACGTCGTAATTAATAATCAGACCGATGTCGTCAATATCAATACCTCTGGATACAATGTCGGTCGCAACGAGAATCTCGATTTTCCCGTTTTTGAAGTCGAGCATCACCGATTCGCGTTCCTCTTGTTCCAAATCCGAATGCATAGCGGCTACATTGAGTTTCATCCGTTTAAAGGAATGTGCCAAATCTTTCACTTTCTGCTTTGACGAGGAAAAAATGATGGTCTTCTTGCTGGTCGGCTTACTGAATAGATCTTGTATAATCGCCATTTTTTGGCTTTCATAGCAGACGTATGCCGATTGTACAATTGCTTCGTTGGGTTTCGAGATGGCTATGTTTATTTCTGCCGGATCGTTCAGAATTTGTTTCGCCATTTGCCGGATCTTTGGAGGCAGGGTAGCAGAAAACATAATGGTCTGTCGCTCTTGGGGCATTTGTTTGACAATATTCATAATATCGTCGAAAAATCCCATATCCAGCATTCGGTCGGCTTCATCCAAAATGAAATACCCGACTTTTGAAAGATTGATGCCGCTGTTGGCAATGTGCGATAGCAATCGTCCCGGCGTAGCGATGACAACGTCAGCCCCCATTAACAGTCCTCGTTTTTGTTGATCCCAGCCTGAACCGTCCCCTCCGCCGTACACCACGCAAGTGGAGATCGGCATATAGTAAGAAAATCCTTCAAATTGCATATCAATTTGTTGGGCTAATTCGCGGGTGGGCACCATAATCACCGCACGGATATGGTTGCCGGAGTTTTTCTCTCGGGCTAATCGGTTTAATAGCGGTAGTGTGTAGGCAGCTGTTTTGCCTGTTCCTGTTTGTGCACAGCCGATCATATCTTTTCCTTCTAATATAATCGGAATTGTTTTTTCTTGGACGGGTGTCATTTCCTGAAAGTTCATCGCTTCTATACCGTCTAAGACATCCTCATCTAAGTCTAATTCGTCAAATCTCATTCTTTATATGCTCTAATTTGGGCGTAAAGATACGATTTTTTATATATATTCCCGCCCTCCGATTCCGGCAAGCGCATTAAAATACTGATCCCGTTATTTGTAGGGGATTTCTTTGCATTAAATGATAGAATTATTTGGTTGATGCCCGTCTTGTCGGTCGGTTTATTATACGGTAAATATTTGACTGATCGGACGAAAAAAGTTTTCAAATGGCTTTTTTTTTGCCTTCCGTTGCTTTTTATAGCGATTTTATAGCGATTTTGGATGCACTTTGTGCAGGAGGTTGCCCGGCAATGAGCTGTCGGTAAGGATGAAATAGAGGTGTGGGAAGAGGGGGAGGAAGATAGGGGGAATTTTTGTGAAATTGGAATGATTTCATTTATTATATAGTGGTATTATAAAAAAAAGGATCCTTTTATTGGCATTCTTTTTGCATATATTTATTTGGAATACGTAAGTTATTTAGTTACTTTTGGACATATTGTAGAAACGATGAGAAACCGATTGTTTATGTGTTTGATTCATTGTTTTTTTGGGGGGATAGAAGGATAGAAAATAAGTTAATAGACTTTAAACGATATGATGAGTGAAAAATTCGGGTATGTAACACAGGTGATTGGTCCTGTTGTTGATGTCATTTTTGAAAATGGCGGGGAAGAATTGCCACCGATTTATGAGGCGTTGCAATTGGAGCGTGATAATGGAGAGCGGTTGATTGTGGAGGTGGAGCAGCATATCGGTGAAGATACGGTGCGTTGTGTGGCGATGGATACGACGGATGGTTTGCGACGGGGGATGAAGGCAAAGGATTTGGGACGGACGCTGACGATGCCGGTGGGTAAGCAGATCAAGGGGCGTTTATTGAATGTGACGGGTGATGCGATTGATAAGTTGGGGAAGTTGGATTATTCAGATACGTTGCCGATTCATCGGGAGCCGCCGAAGTTTGAGGATTTGATTACGACGGAAGAGATTTTATTGACGGGAATTAAGGTGATTGATTTGTTGGAGCCTTATTCGAAGGGGGGAAAGATCGGTTTGTTCGGAGGGGCAGGCGTGGGAAAGACGGTGTTGATTATGGAATTGATTAATAATATTGCCAAGGGACATAACGGTTATTCGGTATTTGCCGGAGTGGGAGAGCGGACGCGGGAGGGGAACGATTTGTTGCGGGAGATGATCGAGTCGGGGGTGATTAAATATGGCGATCAGTTTGCAAAAGAGATGGAGGAGGGGATGTGGAATGTGGATCAGGTGGATATGGATCAGGTGCATCAGTCGCAGGCGACGTTGGTGTTCGGGCAGATGAATGAGCCGCCGGGTGCGCGTTTGCGTGTGGCATTGTCGGGATTGACGGTGGCTGAGTCTTTTCGAGATTCAAATGAAGGGGGTAAGGAGATTTTGTTTTTTATTGATAATATTTTTCGTTTTACGCAGGCGGGTTCGGAGGTTTCGGCATTGTTGGGGCGTATGCCTTCGGCAGTGGGTTATCAGCCTACGTTGGCATCGGAAATGGGTAAGTTGCAGGAGCGTATTGCTTCTACGAAGTATGGTTCGATCACTTCTGTGCAGGCTATTTATGTGCCTGCGGATGATTTGACGGACCCGGCACCGGCGACGACGTTTAATTTCTTGGATGCGACGACGGTGTTGAGCCGTAAGATTACGGAATTGGGTATTTATCCGGCGGTGGATCCTTTGGAGTCGTCGTCGCGGATATTGGACCCGCATATTATTGGCGAGGAGCATTATAATACGGCGCAAGAGGTGGTGGAATTGCTTCAGCATTATCGGGAGTTGCAGGATATTATTGCGATTTTGGGAGTGGATGAGCTTTCGGATAGCGATAAGTTGGTGGTCAGCCGGGCGCGTCGGGCGCAGCGTTTCTTTTCTCAACCTTTCCACGTAGCGGAGCAGTTTACCGGTATTCCGGGGGTAATGGTGCCTTTGGAGGAAACGATTCGTGGATTTAAGATGATTTTGAGCGGAGAGATGGATGAGTATCCTGAGCAGGCGTTTATGAATGTGGGGACGATTGATGAGGCGATGGAGAAAGGCAAGAGGATGATGGAGGAGGCGAAGGGATAGTGGAGAGCGAGGGATGGGGTATTTGTGTTTTGAAGGTAGAATATGTAACTGATAAAGCGGTGAAGCCGTAATTGTATAATGAGGTTGGAAATTATATCTGCAGAAAAGGTGCTTTTTAAGGGCGAAGTGAAACGAGTGGCGTTGCCGGGTTCGTTGGGGCGATTTACAGTGTTGGAACATCACGCTCCGTTGATTTCGACGTTGACACACGGGAAGGTGGTGTATGAAACGGGAAGTGGGGAGAAGGAGGTGGAGGTGGAGTCCGGTGTGGTGGAGGTGTTGAATAATCGGGTGGTGGTGTGTATGCATTGAAAGTCAGCGTGGGTGGTGTCAGTGGAAAGGAAGGATGGGTATGTATAGCGTCAAGGCGTGAAATTTGTAAGTCAATGGATTTCGTATGATGGGATATATCAAATATATTGTTTTATTGGGTGCTTTTTTGTTATTGGGTGTTGGTGTGTGGGGGGAGGAAGCGAAGGAGCCTTTTAATCCTCAGGAGCTTATTTTTGAGCATTTGGGGGATGAATATGGATGGAATATAGCGAAGTGGATGATTCCGTTGCCTGTGATGGTATGGGATGAGGCGGGAGGTTTTCATTGTTTCAGTTCTGCCCGTTTAGGCGGGGGAGCGGTGTATGAGGGTTTTTATATGGCTGAGGAGGGGGAATATGCCGGCAAGGTGGTGGCGAAGGATGCAGGGGGAAGTGTTTACCGACCGTGGGATGTTTCTATTACAAAAAATGCCTTGGCTCTGATGATTTGCGGTTTGGTGCTTTGCGGTTTGGTGTTTCCATTGGTGCGGTGGTATAAAAAGCATCCGAATGGTGCGCCGCGGAGGATGAAGGGAATGTTGGAGGTGGTGGTGGAGATGCTTTATAAGGATGTGATTTGTTCGATGTTGGGTAAAGATGCCCGTCGATATGCTCCTTATTTGCTGACGGTGTTTTTCTTTATTTTGGTGGCGAATTTGTTGGGTTTGATTGTGGTGTTTCCGGGAGGTGCGAATTTGATGGGTAATCTTTCGGTGACGATGGTGTTGGCGTTGTGTACGTTTGTGGTGGTGAATGTCGGGGGGAAGAAAGCGTATTGGAAGGATATTTTTTGGTCGGATGTGCCTACTTGGTTGAAGTGTCCGATCCCGATGATGCCGGTGATTGAGTTGTTTGGTATTTTTACGAAGCCGATCGCTTTGATGATTCGTTTGTTTGCGAATATGTTGGGTGGTCATTTGATTACTTTGGTGTTGATTTCGTTGATTTTTATGTTTTCGGCGATGGGTGCGGCGGTTACGGGTGCGACAACGGTTGTTTCGGTTGTGTTTGCTATTTTTATGGAGTTGATAGATATATTGATTTGTTTTATTCAGGCTTATGTGTTTATGATGTTGTCGACGATTTTTATTTCGTTGTCAAGATCGGAGGAAGCGACGGAGGAGAAGGCTGTGAAGACGGAGCAGTAGGAAGGGCTGGGGGAAGAAGGAAGGGAATATGAAATTATAAATTTTAAAAATAAAAAAGCTATGTTAAGTATGATTTTATTACAAGTGGCAGCCGGAT
The DNA here is from genome assembly GCA_036657595.1 of Odoribacter sp. Classification (GTDB taxonomy): domain Bacteria; phylum Bacteroidota; class Bacteroidia; order Bacteroidales; family Marinifilaceae; genus Odoribacter. The sequence goes on from JAVXFZ010000022.1 coordinate 14,724, forward strand.
TGAGTCTGGCAAAGGTGGGTGCGGCACTTGGTGCGGCAATAGCAGTGATTGGTGCAAGTTTGGGTATTGGCAAGATTGGATCGAGCGCGATGGATGCGATAGCGCGTCAGCCGGAGCAGACGAATAATATCCGTACGAATATGATTGTGATTGCCGCCTTGATTGAGGGGGTTGCTTTGTTTGCCATTATTGTTTGTTTGTTGGCGTTGTTTGTTTAATGGATTATGGCACTATTTAAACCGGAATTCGGGTTGATATTTTGGATGCTGGTGGTCTTTTTGATCATTTTAGGCATCTTGGCAAAATATGCGTGGCCTGTAATTATCCGTAGTATTGAGCAGAGAGCAGAGTTGATTGATAATGGGGTGAAGTATGCGGAGGCTACGCGTCAGGAGTTGAAGGAGGTGAAGGTGAAGGTGGGAGAGATGGTGGCGGAGGCGCATCGGCAGCAGTTGGAGTCGTTGCAGGAGACGGAGCGTATGAAGCAGGGGATGATAGAGGAGGCTCGGAAGATGGCTTTTGTGGAGGCGGAGAAGATCAAGGAGGATGCCCGGCTTTCTATCGAACAAGCCCGGAAGGAAGCGGAGTTACAGGTGCGTAAGCAGGTGGGGCGGTTGTCGTTGGAGATTGCGGAAAAAGTGTTGCGGAAAGATTTGGCAGGGGATACGGCACAGGTGGAGTTGATTGATCAGTTGTTGAATCAGATGAAATGAACGGTTTGTAGAGGTAAGTGTAATGATATATGAATGAGGGATTTATAGCGCGTCGATATGCAGTGGCAATGTTGAAGGTCGCCCGAAGACGGGAGGATGCAGAGGAGGTATATAAGAAAATGAAGCAGTTTGAGGAGAGTTATGTTTCTCATCCGGACTTGCAGAGAGCGTTGTTGAATCCGGTGATGTCTGTTCACGATAAGGAGTTGTTGCTGTCGACGGCGATCGGGATTGAATCGGGAGGTTTGTATAGTCGGGGGATCCGTTTGTTGTTATCTCATCACCGGGAGATGTATATTCGTCCGATTTGTTTGATGTATCAGAAGTTGTATCGGAAGAAGTATCAGATTCGTTTGGTAAAGATTGTTGTGGCGAGGGAGTTGCAGCAAGAGGTGGTGGATCGGATTCAGAAGTTGGTGACGGATCACGCGGCGGGGGAGGTTGAATTTGTAAAGCAGGTGGATTCTGCGATTATTGGTGGTTTTATCCTGAAGGTGGATTCGATGCAATTGGATGTTTCGGTGTGTAGTGAGTTGAAAAAGATGGCGAAACAATTGGAATGAGTGTGTGTGGACGTATAAATGTATAAACAAATAAAGGACTATGATATTAAAACCAAGTGAAACGTCGGATATTCTTCAACAGCAGCTTGAAAATGTGGATATGAGGGCTGAGTTTGAGGAAGTGGGAACTGTGCTTGAAGTGGGGGATGGTGTGGCGAATATATTCGGGTTGGATAATGTGACTTCGGGTGAGTTGATAGAGTTTGAAAATGGTGTGAGAGGGGTGGCAATGAATTTGGAGGAGGATCACGTGGGGGTGGTTTTGTTGAATTTGGGCGATCGGGTGAAGGAAAATTATACGGCAAAGCGGACGGGGCATATTGCTTCGATAGATGTGGGGGAAGGTTTGTTGGGACGGGTGATTAATACGTTGGGAGAACCGATAGACGGGGCGGGACCGATTGTGGGCGATTTGTTGCAGTTGCCTTTGGAGCGGAAGGCGCCGGGTGTGATTTATCGTCAGCCGGTGAAGGAGCCTTTGCAAACGGGTGTAAAGGCGATAGATTCGATGGTTCCGATTGGTCGTGGTCAGCGGGAGTTGATCATCGGCGACCGTCAGACGGGTAAAACGGCGATAGCGATTGATACGATTTTGAATCAGCGAGAGAATTACCGTCAGGGGAAACCGGTGTATTGTATTTATGTGGCGGTGGGACAGAAGGCCTCTTCGGTGGCTTCTTTGGTGAATGTTTTGCGCACGAATGGGGCGTTGGCGTATACGGTGGTGTTGGCAGCCAATGCTTCGGATTCGGCAGCAATGCGTTATTATGCGCCGTTTGCGGGAGCTACGATTGGTGAGTTTTTTAGGGATAGCGGGCGTCACGCTTTGGTGGTGTATGATGATTTATCGAAGCAGGCGGTGGCTTATCGGGAGATTTCATTGATTCTTCGGCGTCCTTCGGGACGAGAGGCTTATCCGGGTGATATTTTTTATTTGCATTCCCGTTTGTTGGAGCGTGCTGCTAAGATAATTTCTAATGATGAGGTGGCGGCAACGATGAATGATTTGCCGGAGGCGTTGAAGCCGATGGTTAAAGGTGGCGGATCGCTGACAGCTTTGCCGATTATCGAGACGCAGGCAGGTGATGTGTCGGCTTATATACCGACGAATGTGATTTCAATTACCGACGGTCAGATTTTTTTGGAAACGTCGTTGTTTAATGAGGGGGTTCGCCCGGCTATTAATGTCGGTGTGTCTGTGTCGCGGGTGGGCGGAAATGCTCAGTTGAAGGCGATGAAGAAGGTGGCGGGGACGTTGAAGATTGATCAGGCGCAATATCGGGAGTTGGAGTCGTTTACGAAGTTTGGCGGCGATTTGGATGCGGTGACGCAGATGGTGATAGATAAAGGTCAAAAGAATGCCCGTTTGTTGGTGCAGCCACAATATACGCCGATGCCGGTGGAGGAGGAGATTGCGGTGATTTATTGCGGAACGAAAGGTTTGTTGCAGCGGGTGCCTTTGAAAAAAGTGGCTGATTTTGAAAAGTATTTTTTAGATATATTGAGGGCACGTTATCGGAAGAATGTGTTGGATGAATTGCGAGAGGGACGTTTGGGGGATGAGGTGATAGTCCTTTTGGATCAGGTGGCAAGTGAGGTTTCGGATCAGTTTGGCGTGAAGGGAAAGCGGAAAGAAGAGGTTGAAATGATGGCAAAATAAAAAGGAGGAGAGATGGCGACAATGCGTGAATTGAAGGGGAGAATTAATTCTGTACATTCTTCTCAGAAGATTACCGGAGCGATGAAGATGATTTCATCGGCTCGGTTGCGAAAGGCTGAAAATAGGTTGCTGCAAGCGATCCCTTATCGTCAGCAGTTGTGGAATATTTATGGTCATATCGAAAAATCGGATTGTGATTATCGGTCTCCGTTGTCAGAGGATCGGAAAGTGAAGGGGGTGGCTGTTGTCATTTATGCTTCAGAGGATGGTTTGTGTGGTGCTTTTAATATTAATTTGTTTAAGAAGTTGTCGGAAACAGTCCGTCGTTATCAGGCTTCTGGCATTGCTTCGATTACGGTTTATCCTATCGGCAGGAAGATTATGCACGATGTGGGACGTTTGCCGGGAGTCCGGATAGTGGAGCATACGGAACTTTTTGAACGGAAAGATTATGTACAGGCTACGCGAATGTTGACGGATGAGTTGACGGAGGGTTTTTTGAAGGGGGCGTATGATCGGGTGGAGGTGGTGTATGCCACTTATAAGAGTATTGCGGTGCAGACGATGAATAGTCGTCAGTTTCTTCCGGTGATACCGGAGACGGAAGAGAAATCGAAGGATGAGGTCGAGGAGCGGGAGGCGTGGTATATTTATGAACCGCATTGTGAGGGGGTGTTGGAGCTGCTTTATCCTTTGATGTTGCATTCGCTGATGTATGAAATGTTGTTGGAAAATCAAGCATCCGAACAGGGTGCGCGGATTATGGCGATGCAGTTTGCCAATGATAATGCGATGAAGTTGTTGGGTGAGTTGCAGTTAGAATATAATAAGTTGAGGCAGCAGGGGATTACGACTGAGTTGTTGGATATTGCGGGGGGTAAGCAGTAAACGGAGAGAGAGGGAGTGTGGAATTGTGTGTAAAGCTTATCAAAATATTTAAAATACGAACTTTATGTTTTTGTTTTTCGTTGTAGTACTTATAAATAAGTAATAAACGAAGATTATGAAAAGCGAAGATTCAAAATTATTATGGGGATTAGGCGTTGGTGCTTTAGTCGGAATGGCGGTTGGTTATTATATGACGAGTGAACGCCGGAAGAGATTAGGGGAAGATCTGCGGGAGATGGGACATCATATTCAGGATCGTGCCAAATCGGCATATTCTAAAGCGAAATCAAAAGCAGAAGAGGCGACTTCAAGGGCTGCAAAGAAGACGGAAGAGTGGGCGGAAAGGATGGGCACAGAAGCGGAGGAATGGGCAGATAAGGCGGGAGCAAAGGCTGCCGGAGTGGCTGATGATGTGTCGCAGAAAGCGAAAGATATTCGCCGACGGATGGATCATACGGAGGATATGGACGGCAAAGAGCCGGAAGCGGAAGCGGTGAAAAGTGAAAATGATGGCGCGTGATTATATTTTTTTGTGTTGCCATTTTCCTTTTTTCATATAGAGGTAGGCAAAGACGAGCATACTGGCTAAATATACGTATTCTGTTGTCCAACAGATGGCGATGTCGGCTTTTAGGTAGATGACGATGTAAACGACAGATAGTACGTATAAGGTCAGTGCTCCTAATTCAAGCCCGAGAGCGGAGCGGGTGTTGCCTGTGCCGGAAGCGGTGTTGAATAGGATGTTGGCGGGGACACTGATGAGGTAAACAAAGATCATTACGTAATAGGACGGAACAGCTGATTGGATTAAGGAAAGGTTGTCTGTATAGATGCGCATTACTTGTGTCGGGAAGAGGCATACGAGGAGCATTAACGGGAGTATGAACAGGTAGCAGACGATAGATACTTGTCGGAATACGCCCATTACTTTGTTTTGTTCTCCTGAACCGATGAGGGTGCTGGTGAGTGTGCTTGCCGTTGTGGCAAAGGCACTGATGATGATGAAGAAGAAGGATGAAATGTTGCGGAGTATGTTGGTGATGGCCAAGGGGCGTTCGCCTAAGTGTTCGACGGCTATGAAGAAGAGAAACCAAGTGGATATGGATATGAAGGCTTGCAACATTGTCCAGACGGAGGTGTTGAATATGTGTGAGAGTGTGCTCCATTCAAAGTGGAAGCCTTTGAATAGGCTGTATTTTTTGCGGTTGGTCCGTATGTATGTGTATAGGATGAAGAATAGGAGTGATACCATTTCGGCAATGACGGAGGCAATGGCTGCACCGGCGATGCCTAAAGCAGGGAAACCCAGTTTACCGAATATGAGGATGTAGTTGAGAAGGACGTTGGTGCCGACCATTACCAAGGAGTTGGCGGTCAGGGTGCGGGTGTCGGCAATGCCGACATAGAATGCCCGAAACATTAGGGCACTGAAGGAGAAGAAGAATCCGAATATCCGCCAGTTCATATATTGAAGGGTGGCTTCATAGATGCGGTCGGAGTCGATGAGAAGACGGAGGACAATGGGGGAACCGAAACGGGTGAGGAAGAAAATGACGGTGGCGAGTCCGACCAAGAAGAAGAGTCCTTGATTGAAGATGGCACCGATGGCTGTGTAGTTTCCTTCTCCATTGCGGCGGCTGATCATAATTTGTACGCCGGCACTGAAGCCGAATCCGAGCATAAAGATGGCGAGATAGTAGACACTTGCCAAGGCTGATGCTCCCAGTTCTATTTCGCCTACCCGTCCGAGAAAGGCTGTGTCGGTCATACCGATCATTTGTTCCATCAGTAAACTGATGAGTATCGGTCCGGCGATGTGGAGGATTTGTCGGTTGGTAAAGCGGGTTTTATTCATATTTTAAAGTTGCTTGCTGGTGGTGTAAATTGTTTACAAGGTAGCTTGGCAAAGATAGCGTAATATGAATGATTTTCGGCAAGAAATGATTACTTTCGCTTGTCCTTAAAATTGTATGTTTGGGTGTGTTATGAAATCTTTAGAATAGCTAATTAAAAATTTATGTCGCAAACGAATCGTCCACGTGTGTTGGAAACCGAACCGATCGGTAAGTTGTTGATACAATATTCTATCCCGGCTATTATAGGGATGACGGTGACATCGGTGTATAATATTATTGATAGTATTTTTATCGGTCACGGGGTGGGACCGTTGGCTATTTCCGGATTGGCATTGACTTTCCCGTTGATGAATTTGATGTTGGCATTTTGTACTTTGATCGGTGTGGGAGGGGCTGCGATTACGTCAATTTATTTGGGACAGAAGGATGATCATAAGGCGACGGAGGTGTTGCACCACGTTTTGTTGTTGTGTGTGATTGCGGGGTTTTGTTTCGGAGGGATTACTCTTTATTTTTTGGACGAAATTTTGTTGTCGTTCGGTGCGAGTGATGAGACTTTGCCCTATTCCCGTGATTTTATGCAAATTATCCTTTTGGGTAATCCGATGTTTTTTGTTTTTCTGGGTTTGAATAATATGTTGCGGGCAACGGGTTATCCGAAGAAGGCAATGTTGTCGGCACTGTTGACGGTGGGGGTGAATGTGGTGTTGGCACCGCTCTTTATTTTTCATTTCGGTTGGGGGATTCGTGGAGCGGCATTGGCAACGGTGATTTCTCAAGGGTGTGGATTGGTGTGGGTGGTGAGTCATTTTGTACAATCTTCCAGTTATATTCATTTTTGTTCGGGTTATTATCAATTGAAGGGGCGGATTATCCGTAATATTTTTTCTGTCGGGATGGCTCCTTTTTTATTGAATGTTTGTGCGAGTATGGTGGTCATTATCCTGAATCAGAGTTTTAAGGCTTATGGCGGAGATTTGGCGATTGGTGCTTATGGTATTGTTAATCGGGTGTTGACTTTGTTTGTGATGGTGGTGATCGGATTGACACAGGGTATGCAACCTATCGTTGGTTATAATTTTGGTGCGGGACGAATGGATCGGGTGCGTCAGACGTTGAAAAAAGTGATTCAGATTGCCGTATCAATAATGTCGGTGGCTTGGTTGTTAAGTGAATTGTTGCCGGGGTATATTGTGGGTATGTTTTCTAACGATCAGGAATTGAATGAGCTGGCACGTATCGGTCTGAGGATTTCTATTTTATCTTTTTCGTTTGTAGGTGCTCAGATTGTGATTACCAATTTTTTTCAGTCTATCGGACAGGCTAAAATATCCATATTTCTATCCTTAGCCCGACAATTGTTGTTTTTGATCCCGTTGATGTATTTGTTACCTCATTTTTGGGGTATAAACGGGGTGTGGTTTAGTATCCCGATCTCTGATTTTATAGCTTTTGTTGCGTCGGTGGTTACATTGAAATGGTATTTGCGGAAGGTGAAAAGTTAGGTTTTTGTTTATCGCGGATGGTTGGAGGGGTGAACGAAGTTGCTCGAAGTTCGTATATACAGGAAAAAGAAAGAATGATGATAGCTTTTAAATCAGTGACACCGGGAGATCGGGAATTGTTGGCTTCTTATATTTTTCCGGGTGATCGGCGGGATAGTAATTTATCGGTGGCGAGTTTGTGCTGTTGGCAGTTTCTGAATTGCAGCAGTTATGCTGTATGCGAAGGACAGTTGGTGATTCGTTTTTGTTTTCCGGATATTGGGACGGTCTATACGTTTCCGGCGGGCGAAGAGTCGGGGAAGAAGGTGATATTTACTTTGGTGAGACAGGCAAAGGAGGAGGGGTTGCCATTCTATTTGTATGGTGTATTGCCGGATATGCAGCAGGTATTGGATCGGCTGTTTCCTGAGGTGTTTGAGTATCGCAGTAATCGGGATCATTTTGATTATCTCTATCTGCGGAAGGATTTGGCTGAATTGAGGGGGAAGGATTATCAGCCGAAGCGTAATCATATTAATAAATTTCGTAAGAGTTATGATTATCGCTATACTCCGATGACAAAGGAGATGGTTGCGGATTGTATGGTGGTGTATCATCAGTGGTGTGAAGAGCGGCGTTGTTCGGAGGATGAGGGGTTGGGGTTTGAGCAGCGGGCATTGATTTATGGAATGGAACATTTCAGTGAATTGGCTTTGAAGGGGGGAGTGCTTTGGGTGGAGGGAAAGATGATTGCTTTTACGTTTGGAGCGATGGTGAATCACGATACGTTTGGCGTTCACGCGGAGAAAGCTTTGATGGCATTTGAGGGGGCGTACAATGTGATTCATCAAGAGTTTGCCACTCATTTGCCGTTGTCTGTTGTTTATCTGAATCGGGAAGAGGATTTAGGAATAGAGGGATTGCGGCGGGCAAAGCTTTCTTATCGTCCTATCCGCTTGTTGGAAAAGGGGGTGGCTGTTTGTGCGGAGGGAACTTGGGATAAGATATTGTCTTTGTAGGGTGAATATTTGTAATCGAATAGGGAATTGTTTTTTAATAATTGTGTACCTTGCGGCTCTGTAAGCCGGGATGAAAATGGAGGCGATAGGGAGGAGGCGATGTGTGTGTTGTCGCGGCATAAGATGTAAGTATAATGAGTATTTTTAAGACAAAAGAAAAACTGTCAGAGGAAGAGGCTGCCCATTTGTTGCAGGTGGAGCAGAAAATGAAAGAGTATAAAGCGAAAGGTCACCGGGTGCCGACTCGGAAAATGATTAAAACGGTGGAACAAATTGAAGGTATCCGTCGGAGTGCCGCTATCAATACGGCTGTTCTTGACCTTGTGGCAGAAAAGATTCAGGCGGGAATGAGCACGGAGGATATAAATACCTTGGTGTATGACTATACGGTTGCGAATGGTGCGATCCCTGCGCCTTTGAATTATGAGGGCTTTCCTAAGAGTGTTTGTACTTCGGTGAATGATGAGGTTTGCCACGGTATTCCGGATAAAGATGTTATCTTAGAGGAGGGTGATATTGTCAATGTGGATGTGTCAACGATATTGGATGGCTATTTTTCGGATGCTTCGCGGATGTTTCTGATCGGAAATGTGCAGCCGGAAGTTCGGAAGTTGGTGCAGGTGGCGCGTGAATGTTTGGAATTGGGATTGAAAGCCGCCCGTCCGTGGGGCTATTTGGGGGATATTGGTGCAGCGGTGCAGGAGCACGCAGAGGGGAATGGTTTTTCGGTTGTGCGGGAGTTTGGCGGACACGGCGTGGGTGTGAAATTTCACGAAGATCCCTTTGTGAGTCACGTCGGACGGCGTGGTACGGGTGTATTATTGGTGCCCGGAATGGTGTTTACGATAGAGCCGATGATTAATATGGGTTCGCGGAAGATATTTATTGATGAGGACAATGATTGGACGGTCCTGACCGATGATGAAAAGCCTTCGGCACAGTGGGAATACACGGTGTTGATTACGGATGAAGGGTCTGAAATTATTACCGGATAGGGATCTATCCTAATAAGGAGATAATTTCTTGGGGTCTGTCGATGATTTGACCGGCACCGTTTTCTTCGAGTTCGCGGCGGGGACGGAAGCCCCAAGTCACGCCAATGGAGGGGATGTTACTGTTTCGGGCAGTTTGCATATCTACGCCCGAATCGCCGATATAGAGGGTGTTTTCCGTTCGGATGCCGGTTTCGTTGATGATTCTATGCACGATCGTAGGGTCGGGTTTCACCGGTACATTCTCCTGCTGTCCGGCGATGACGGTGAATAGTTGAGTGCCGAAATAATGATGAATGAGTTCCACGGTTCCTTGATGGTATTTATTGGAAGCGACAGCGAGAAGAATGCCGTGGGCATTCAGATGATTTAATACTTCGGGAATACCGCGATAGGGGTGCGTCAGCACGATTTTATGTTGTTGGTAATAGGCTACAAATTCCTGACGCAGAGTTTGAATTGTTGTTTCTTGTCGCGCCTCTTCGGGGAGAGCCCGCTCGATTAGTTTCGTGATGCCGTTGCCGACAAAAAAGCGATAGGCGGATAGGGGGTGTTCCGGAAATCGGTGTTCCCGAAGGACGTAGTTGACACTTGCTGCGAGATCTCCGAGGGTGTTGAGTAATGTACCGTCCAGATCAAATATAATAAGTTTGGTTTGCATTGTTCGTTTTACAGATGGTTGTTCTCAAAAGTATATTTTTGCGGGGAGAATGCAAAATAAGTAGGGCGAAATATATTAAAAACCTCCTCTTTGTATCTTTGCCTTTTCCCAAATAAAGGTGAGTAGAATAGAAAATTACCGGATAACTTTATATAATTGATTAGTTTGGTTTATATTTGTCGAGGATAAATAAATCCTACGAATAAATAGGCTTAACGCCGGCGATAAGGAGGATGAACGGAATATTAATAGTAAGAAGATGGATATAGTAAAAGCAGAATTTATGGTCAGCAACCCGACGGTTGAGAAGTGCCCCAAGGCGGATCGGCACGAATATGCATTTATCGGAAGGTCGAATGTCGGTAAATCGTCGTTGATCAATATGTTGACAAATAATAAGCGACTGGCAAAGATTGCCGTAAAGCCGGGAAAGACGCAATTGATTAATCATTTTATGATTAATGACACTTGGTATATGGTTGACCTTCCGGGGTATGGATATGCACGCGTGTCTGAGTCTGCACGCGATGGATTTGAAAAGATGATTCGCGATTATGTACTGAAACGGGAGAATTTAGTATGCCTCTTTGTGTTGGTGGATAGTCGTCTGGAACCGCAGAAGATAGACCTTGAATTTATGCAATGGCTGGGAGAGAATGGAGTGCCTTTTGTGATGGTTTTCACGAAGGCGGATAAATTGACGACGGGACAGCGTTTAGGGTGTATTGATAACTATCATCAGATTATGTTGAAAACGTGGGAATCAACCCCGCTGGCGTTTATGACTTCTTCCGAAAAACGTCTGGGACGGGAGGAATTGTTGGATTATATTGATGAATTGAATAAAACAGTGAAATTATCTAAATAACTTTTTAAAGGAAATTATCTACGATAATCGTTCAATGGATGGAATAAAACCTTGAAATATGAAATGGATCTTGTTTCTTTTGTGTGGCTCTTTGTTTTCTTTTTTCTTTTGTGCGGAAGAGACGAAGGGACAGGAAGTCCGAACAGGTGTTTATCCCGATGGATCTATTCGTTATAAAGGTCATTTCCTTGACGGGAAGCCTGTGGGTGAATGGTTCCGCTACTATCCCGATGGTCGGATAAAGGCTAAAATGAATCATCGGGGAGATACCGTGGAGGCGATATTATATAGTCTGAAAGGTGATTATTCATCTTCGGGTAAGTATGTGAAACAGAAAAAAGAAGGTCGGTGGGAGTATCGAAATGCAACTTGTTTGCTGGTAAGAGAAGAATATCGACAGAACCTTTTGGATGGGACGAGTGTTCGTTATTTTTCTTCGGGAAAAGAAGCGGAGAAAAAAGAATGGTCCGCCGGAAAACCGGAAGGGGAATGGTGTTTGTATTACGATAATGGGAATCTTCGGATGCGGGCATCTTTTAAAGCCGGGAAGCTGGAAGGTGCGATCAAATCCTATCGGATAGAGGGTGAAATGAGTGCGGAAGGTGCTTATAAAAATGATCTGAAAGAAGGAAGGTGGATATTCTACGATGAGCAAGGAAAGCCTTTTAAAGAGAGAGTTTACCATTCGGGCATACCGGAAAATGTTGAGGAGGTGGAATGGGAAGAAAGTCGAAAACTCGATGCATTACTTGATGACGGGAAAAAAATACCTGATCCGGCTCAGTTTATGGATGATCCGGAAATGTATATGCGATTGACGGGTGATCGCTTTTTGAAATAAAAGGTTCACAGATGAATGCGATAACACTTTATGAATTAAATAGTCGGGTCAAGCAAACGTTGAAATCCGGATTCGCAGATCCTGTATGGATAACGGCTGAGATAACGGAAATACAATTAAATCATTCCGGACATTGTTATTTGCAGTTGGCGGATAAAAAAGAGGAAGATGACAGCCTTACGGCTACTGCCAGAGGAACGATCTGGGCATTTGTGTTCCGGACGTTGCGCCCTTATTTTGAAAGCGTCGCCGGACGGGGTTTGGCGAAAGGAATGAAAGTAATGCTTAATGTTGAAGTGGTATTCCACGAGGTTTACGGATATTCTTTGAATATAAAAGATATTGATCCTGTTTATACGGTGGGCGACTTGGAACGAAAGAAGCGGGAGATTCTAAGTCAGTTGGAACAGGATGGTATTATTAATATGAATCGGGAATTGAAATTCCCGTTATTGCCTAAAAATGTTGCTGTCATTTCTTCACCGACAGCTGCCGGATACGGGGATTTTGTTCACCAGTTGGAAACAAATCCGTATGGTTATCATTTCCAAATCAAACTTTTCTCCGCAAGTATGCAGGGCGAAAAAACGACCGAATCAGTGATTGCTGCTTTGGAAGAAATCTATAAGGAGGAACAAGATTTTGATGTAGTGGTCATCATCCGGGGGGGCGGTTCACAGACAGATCTCAGTTGTTTTGATTCGTATGATATGGCTGCTAATATCGCTCAGTTTCCACTGCCGGTGATTGCAGGTATCGGACACGAACGGGATGAAACGATTGTTGATCGTGTTGCTTATCTACGAGTGAAGACTCCGACGGCTGCTGCTACTTTTTTGATTGATATTTTCCGAAAACAAGAGGAACGTTTGGAAGCGCTTGAAAGAAATTTTCTGACCGATGTTCAGGATTTATTGCAAGAACAAAAAGATCGGCAATTGACGGCTATTTCAGTATTTAAACACTCTGTTCAGACTTTGTTGACAGGAGATACAACTCGCTTGCGCCTGATTTCTCAACGGATGGAGTATGTCTCCAAATCGTATGTGAACAGCCGACAAAATCTTTTTGACAATTTAAAAGTGAAGATAAGCAATCGGGTGTCCAACTTATGGGGGGGACAATTTAGTCGAGTGGAAACGAATCGTGTGCGATTACATCAAATTGTTTTACAGACTTTATCTGATCATCGGCAGGCTTTGGAAATAGCGAAAACAACGGTGAAGTATGCTGATCCGGCGAAAGTGCTGGAAAGAGGATATTCTATCACCCGGCTGAATGGGAAAGCTGTGAAAGATGCAACAGAGCTTCGTGTCGGCGACCGACTGGAAACAGAGATGGCAAAGGGACGAATTTGGAGTGAGGTAACGAAATAAAATCAAAGGAGGAACGTGATATTTGAAAGCTTGAAACACATTGTTTTAAGAGGCGTACAAAAATATTACAAAATATTATAAATCAATGAATTTAAAAAATAAATAATATGCCCGGAAAAATAAAATTGAATCATAAAGAGGTGATGACTTATAAAGAAGCAATGACCGAGATTGAAACGATTGTGGCTATGATTGAAGATAATCGTTTGGATGTTGATGAATTGAGTGAAAAAGTGAAAAGAGTGGCTTTGTTGATTACTTTCTGTAAATCAAAATTACACGAAACGGAAGAAGAAGTTGAAAAAATATTGAAATCAATAGACGAATGACAATGGCTAGAAGAATCGTGACTTGTATCTTGTGTTTGCTTGCTGTGGTGGCTGTTGGACAGGATAAAGTGGCATTAGAACGTTTCCTTCAAACAGAAGGATTGACGAATGCTGCCATCGGAATATCCCTGAAGCGGGTGACGGATGGGAAAGTGAAGATAGAATATTGTGCCGATATGGCATTGACCCCCGCGTCTGTTACAAAATTGATCCCCACGTGGCTTGCTTTGAAAGAAAAAGGAATTGATTATTGTTATTCGACGACTGTCTTTTATACGGGCACTATTCGCGGTGGCATTTTGTCGGGAGATATATTGATACGGGCAGCAGGTGACCCCTGTCTTGAATCACGCTATTTTCCGAATCATCTTTTTATGGATACCTTAGTAAAAGCTATCGTAAAAGCAGGCATTCGGGAGATAAAAGGGAAGATCATTGTTGAAGGTGGAAAGGTGGGTATGGATATACCCGGTTCGTGGACGTGGGAGGATGTATCTAATTATTATGCCGCTCTCTATTTGCCGTTTAATTACCGGGATAATACTTATACACTGACATTCCGTTCCGGGGAAGCCGGTCAGACAGCTCAAATTATTTCAGTGAAGCCTCCTCTTCCGGGTATACGGATCATCAGTGAAGTGATTGCTTCCGGTCAGCGTGATAACGCTTGGATATTTGGAGGACCATATAGTTCTGTACTTTGTGTGAAGGGATCCATTCCACCCAATCAATCTTCTTTTAAAATAAAAGGAGCTATGCATAATCCCGCAGCAGCTTTTTCAAATGAATTGATGATAGCATTAAAGGGAAAGGGAATATCTGTTGAAAATACTGTGGGGGAGAAAAAAACGCTTACAAAATTATTTGTGATCCATTCACCTTGTTTGGAAGAAATTGTCTACCGAACGAATAAATTCAGTGTGAATCTCTTTGCTGAAGCCTTGGGGAAATTAGTGGGAGGGGAGCAGTGGACGAGGGATGTACCTGAATTGCTTAATCGGGCAGGCGTTGCAAACTCAGGGATCACTTTGAGAGATGCTTGCGGATTATCGCCTATGGACGCAGTTCCTGCTGATGTGTTTACGAATCTGCTGATTTGTGCAGCGCGTGAAACGGGTGAACCTTTTGTACGGTCGCTGCCTGTTGCCGGTGTGGATGCCGGCTTGAACGGATATTGCGTAGCTGCTTCGACATTGAAGTATCGGCTAAAAGCTAAAACAGGTTCAATGGCAGGTGTCCGTTGTTTGGCGGGATACCTGACAGCTCTTTCCGGTGAACAGTTTGCCTTTACTCTACTGATTAATCATTATACTTGTTCGACAGCCCAATTGCAACAAGCTGTGGGTAAATTTTTACAAGCGATGTTATAGTTGTTTGACCCTAACTATTGGTGGTAAATATAGACTGCAAATATAATTTCCAGCAATAGTATTGTCGGAATGCCTAAATAAAATAGCGGATGTTTTGTCTTGTGGTGGAATAGATACATTCCACTCAATGCTCCTATTGAACCTCCCATAAGACTGATAAATAGTAATTGTTTTTCAGGAATCCGTCTCCCTTTTTTTATGGCTCGTTGCTTATCTATACCGAACATAGCAAGGGCGATCAGGGTAATTAGTATGATATAGCCAACGGCACTCCAAAGGGCAATTACTTCCATAATGATGTAGGTGATGTTTATAAATAATTGTTTTGTGTTAAAGGTTGAAAGTATTTTTGAAGATAATTCTATCGAAAATAATTTAGTTGATGATTGTATGAAGAAAGTCTGCCGTTGTAATTGATTTCTAAGTCAATAGTCGGCAGACTTGCTGTTGAACCAATGGTTCTATGAACAATGTAATGTTTTATAACTGATCAATAAATCGGCTTATTTCTGAGGACGCCCACCTCCGTTGCCCGGACGTTGTTGTCTTGCCTCCATTCGTTTTGCTTCGATGGCTTTATAGTTTTTATATTGGTCAGCCGTCAATATTTTTTTAATCTGGGCTTCGTTAGCTTCTTTATCTTTTTGCAATTGAGTGCGCATAGCTTCCCGGTTACCCTTATTTTTTTCCATATTAGCACTACGCTGCTTGAAAGAAGTGGTATACCAAGTTTTCAGGTCAGCCTGTTGCTTATCCGTCAATTTTAATTCTTTATTCATCCGCTCAATCAAGCGAGTAGCTTGTTGTTCCGGTGTCATTTGTTCCCGTTGTTGTCGTGGTCCTCTTTGTTGGGCATTTACTGTAAAAGCAAAAAACAATAATGCGGTAGCTGTTAAAAATACAATCTTTTTCATCATCGGCTTTATTTTATTTATTCAATATCTTCCCTTTCGGGATCTTCCTTTTTTCAATAGATAAGACAATACTTACCCTCAAAAGTTTATTCCCCGCTAAAAGATTATTTAATTATTATTCCAACTGGAAGCCAATTGCTGGAAATAAATGACATCTTCCCAATCGTTTCCTCGTTTGAGCCACTGTTTGCGATAGCCTGTTTGTACAAAACCGGTTGCTGCGAAGAGTTTTTGACTGGCGATGTTACAACTGGGGACACTGCTATACACTTGATTTAATCCCAATGTTTCAAAGCAATAATCCAGCATTAGTTTGATAGCCGATTTTGCAAATCCTTGTTTGCGATGTTCCGTATTGTGAATCATAATCCCAAGTCCTGCTCGTAAGTGATAGGGATCGAAATCGTACAAATCAATCAGACCAATGGGTTGTTTATCCTCTACACGGACAATCATCAGGCGTAATTGTTTGCTGCTGTAGATGTCTTCGTGAATACTCTCAATATATTTTTTTAAGGTAAAATGAGAAAAAGGAGTGAGGGTATCGCTAACATCCCAAAGATCCATATTGTTTTCCCACTTGTAGAGATATTCAAGGTCTTCAGGTTCTAAAGCCCGAATTTCAATGTTTTCGTCGTTCATCATAGGTTTTGTTATTTATGCTTAAGGTCAATTTGTATCTTTCTACAAATATATCTTTTTTATCTAAATCAAAGCCTTCTTTTTCATTTATTATTTATTGTTGTAGTCAAAATGGCTTTCGGATTTTTTATTACATTTGTTACGCACGTTCATAGTGTATGTTAATATACGTAACAGATGGAGAAAAAGTTTAACCTATTAAGTATTATCGGACCGACAGCTTGCGGTAAGACAACATTGGCTGTCCGTTTAGCTGCTGAACTTGACGGAGAAATCATCAGTGCTGATTCGCGGCAAGTGTACCGTGGTATGGATATAGGGACGGGAAAAGACTTGGAAGAGTATCAAATAGAGGGTCGCTGTGTACCTTACCACCTGATTGATTTGGTGGATGCCGGATATAAATATAATGTATTTGAATACCAGCGTGATTTTATGAATATTTGGGTGGATTGTTCTCGTAGAGGGGTTGTTCCCGTGCTGTGTGGGGGGAGTGGATTATATGTGGAGGCGGTATTGAAAGGATATAAATTGTTGGCGGTTCCGGTGAATGAAGAGTTAAGGGTTACGTTGACGGGACTGTCCTTGCAACAATTGGCAGAACGCTTGGCTACTTATAAAAAGTTGCATAATACGACAGAAATAGATACGCCCAAACGGGCTGTCCGATCAATTGAAATAGAAGAATATTATGCATCGCATCCTTGTGAAGAGAAAGATTTCCCGGAAATACATCCATTGATTGTTGGGCTGGAGGTCAGTCGCGATGTGAGGCGTGAGCGTATCACACAACGTTTGCACGACCGTTTAAACAGTGGAATGGTGGAAGAGGTCAGACAAATATTGGATAGTGGAGTAAAACCGGAAGATTTGATCTATTATGGATTAGAATATAAATATTTGACCTTATATCTGACTCATCAATTGTCTTATGCTGAAATGGTGGAGCAGCTAAATGTAGCTATTCACCAATTTGCAAAGCGACAAATGACTTGGTTTCGGAAAATGGAACGAGACGGATTTGATATTCATTGGATAAAAAGCGAATTATCTACCGAAGAAAAGGTGGATAAGATAAAAAAGTGGTGGAAGGAAGGATCATTATAACATTGGAATGTATCTATTCAATAAAACATCTTATTCCGTCGGTTCTTCTTCCGGAATGGAAAGTTCTTCCAAAATATTTTCTACGAGAAATTTTTTGTCTTCCGAAAGGGTCGGTGAAGATAAGGTTTGGCTTAAGGCGTTACGTTGCTCTTTAGTGAGGTGGTGCACCATTTCTTCAATGGCTGTGGAAGCTTCAAACGCAATAGCAAAATTATTTTGTAGCAAAAAGTCCACAAATACGTCAAGATCAGTAGAATAATCTAAAGAGGATTCCCAGCTGATACGGATCAACAAACTTTTAAGTTCTGAGCTGGAGGCTTCTTTCAGTTTGCGAATCAGTACTTCTTTGAATGCACTTTCTTTGATGTCAGCCAATAGATCTACTATCGCCGTGATCGTATTTCGATCTGAAGTATCTGCAAGACTGTCGATCAGTTCTTCAGCAATGCTCAGATCTCCATTTTCTTTTATTTCCCTGATAGCTTCCGCTACCATTTCCGGTTCGCCGCTCTTTATTTTTTTAAATATCTCGTTCTTATTTTCCATCTTACTCTTTTTTTGATCCTGCAAAGATAAAAGAAGCTGTGTTAAAAACCATCACCTCGCTGATCATTTAAGCTGTTTCGGGTATTTTATATTTTAAGTGTCTATAAGATCCAACGCTTTGTTGATTCATTGATTTGTTAAATTTAAAAAACAAATCAATGAATCAACAAAGCGTTTATTTTTGTGTGAAAACGATTGACCTTGCGAACCGGAGAATTTTTGACACACTCTTTTTTGTTTATTTCTTTGCTTCCTCTTGTCCTTTTGACCGCGGATGAAACTTGTTGATTGTATCTTTCAGATAATGATCGTCCAGATGGGTATATATTTCCGTTGTCAAAATGGATTCGTGTCCCAGCATATCCTGTACGGCTCTTAAATCTGCCCCTCCACTGACTAAATGAGATGCAAAAGAATGGCGGAAGGTATGCGGAGAAACATTTTTCTTAATGCCTGCCCGAATCGCCAAATGTTTAATGATATTGAACACCATCACTCTTGAAAGAGCGGCACCCCGTTTGTTCAGGAAGAGAATATCTTCATTGCCTTTTTCAATATCTAAATAATCGCGATAGACTTTTTGATATTGTTTAATTTCCATTTTTGCATTTTTGCTTAATGGGATAATTCGCTCTTTATTTCCTTTCCCTTCAATCTTGACCACTCCCATTCGGAAATTAAGATTTGACAGTTTGATATTGATTAGTTCGGAAACTCTAAGACCGCAAGAATAGAGCATTTCGATGATTGCTTTATTTCTTTGACCTTCCGGTTTGTACATTTCCACGGCATTTAGCATCGAATCAATCTCTTCCACAGTCAGGGTATTTGGTAATTTCCGACCAATTTTAGGGGCTTCCAACAATCTTGTCGGATTATTTTCAAGCTGTCCGTCAAAAACTAAGAACTTGAAGAATGATCGAATGCTGGAAATACACCTTGCCTGAGTGCGAGTGGTTACACCCTTTTCGCTGGTATGAACCAAATAATCTTTCAGGAGATCATACGTTATTGGGTCAGGAGTTTTTACATTATGTTTATCTGCACAATATTTTGCAAGCTTTTTAATATCGTTTAAATAAGCTTCTACCGAATTTGGAGAAAGTGATTTTTCAAGAATTAAATATGTCTTGTAACTTTCAATTGCATTATCCCAAGTCATAGTTCTTTTGTTTTAGATACGTTAAAATCTATAAATGATTACGTTAGCACATACTAATTTAAGTAGTGTCTAAAGATATATATATTTTTAATAATCTATTTGTATTTCATAAAATTTAACAGTATGCAAATATATATAAAAGATTGAATATAGCATTTACACATCCTACGTGTAAAATGAATGGAATGATAGGCGAAGAAAAATGAGGACAGAAATTTAGAAAATCACAAAGGAAAAGCAAGAAAAATAACTAATTTTGTAAAGTGAGTTTATAACATCAAACTGAAAAAGATGCGCATATTGATACTGAATGGTCCTAATCTGAACTTATTAGGAATTCGAGAACCGGATATTTATGGGAAAGAAACATTTATCGACTATCTGGAAATGCTGAAAAGCAACTATCCGGAGGTAGAAATTTTCTACGAACAATCGAATGTGGAAGGTGAACTGATTAATAAAATTCAAGAAACAAGATTTAGCTTTGATGGCATTATCTTGAATGCCGGTGCATATACACATACGTCTATTGCTATTGCCGATGCCATTGCTGCCATCACGACGCCGGTCGTTGAAGTGCATATTTCCAATACCTCCCGCCGGGAAGCTTTTCGGCAGACCTCTTATTTAACACCTGTTTGCCGTGGAGTGATCACAGGATTTGGGTTAAAATCTTATGAATTGGCTTTAATAGCATTGATGAATCATTAAAAAGATACGGGATAGATACCATAAAGTCTTCTAATTTCGTAGAAAGGTCATAAATAGCTTAATATATTGAGTATGAAAAGAACAAAGATTGTTGCAACCATTTCGGACAGAAGATGTGAAGTTGGTTTTTTGAAAGAATTATATGAGGCAGGAATGAATGTTGTGCGTTTGAATACAGCCCATCAAACCCTTGATGAAGCAATGAAAGTAATTCGGAATGTACGGGCTGTTTCTGACCAAATAGCTTTATTGATTGACACAAAAGGACCCGAAGTGAGAACCACCGGAATAGCTGTACCGATGAGAGTAGAGAAAGGGGAAGTCGTCTATATGAGTGGTAACCGCAATCTGACAGGCGAAAAATTGATCTACGTTTCTTATGTCAATTTCGTACACGACATAAAGGTGGGCGATAAGATACTGATTGATGATGGAGATGTTGAGTTGGTCGTGAAAGGAAAAAAAGACGATCTGCTTGAATTGATCGCTTCTAATCCGGGAGAGATCAAAGATCGGAAGAGCATCAATGTGCCGGGTGTAAATATGCATCTCGAATCTTTGAGCGAGAAAGACCGGACTTTTATTGAATTTGCTATTGAAAACAATTTGGATTTCATTGCTCATTCATTTGTTCGGAACAAACAAGATGTGCTTGAAATTCAGGAAATATTGAATGCACACCACAGTAAAATTAAAATTATTGCTAAAATAGAAAATCAGGAAGGGGTAGACAACATTGATGAAATATTAGATTACGTATATGGAGTGATGGTGGCTCGCGGTGATTTGGCTATTGAGATCGACGCGGAAAAAATACCATTGATTCAACGTTTAATTGTTAATAAATGCATTGAAAGTAAAAAACCGGTGATCATCGCCACCCAGATGTTGCACACAATGATTGATCATCCGCGTCCTACCCGTGCCGAGATTAGCGACATCGCGAACGCTGTGTTTAGTGGTACGGATGCCATTATGTTGAGTGGAGAAACGGCTTACGGGGATTATCCCGTCGAGGCAGTGAAAGTGATGACAAAAGTGGCAGAAGCGAATGAGTCGACCACTCCTCCTGACTCCGGACGTAATTTAATCCGTATTAACAACGAGATTACAGCTGCATTGGCGCGTGTCGCTGTGCGGATGACGACAATGTTGCCGATAAAGGCAATCGTGGTCGACACAATGTCCGGTCGTACAGCCCGTTATTTATCGGCATTCCGCGGAGGACTTCCGGTGTATGCGCGTTGTTATGAAGAGCGGGTGATGCGTGAATTGTCACTTTCGTATGGAATAAAACCTTATTTTTCGGTGAAACCTTCTTCGCGGGATGAATTTATGAAAAACATACCGGCGATGTTATTGCAAAAAGGTTATGCGCTGGACGATCAAGTCTTGGTTATCGGTGGAAGCTTCGGACACGTAAGAGGTGCCTCTTTTTTGGAAGTTTGTAAAATTAGCGATATAAAATAAAAAGTAAAACCCTCATTTCCAACATTCGATACTTGACATTTAGGCTGAAGATCTCTTCAGCCTTTTTTCTCACCCTTCCGGTGTATTGATAAATACCGATGGAGAGCTAAAAAATCACATCTTCTCCGCTGGAGGGCAAGGAAGGAAAAATGAAAACGTACTTCCTTTTCCCAATTCAGAGCGAACATCAATATGTCCGCCCAATTTGTCGGCAATAGTTCGGCAAATGGAAAGTCCAAGTCCGGTGCCTTGAACAAAATCGTTGATTTTGACAAAACGTTCAAAGATCGTATCCAACTTATCTTTAGAAATACCGCAACCGGTGTCAGTCACTGAAAGACAGACTTCCTTTTCTTCCCTCGTCAGACTCAAGGTGATGGAACCTTGTGTCGTATTTTTGATAGCGTTTGACACAAAATTGAACAATACCTGTGTCACGCGTGAGCGATCCGTCTGAATCAGTATTTTGTAATCAGGACATTCGATGTGTAACTCAACGCCTTTCCGCATTTTAAGTTGATAGGTTCTTCCGATCTCTTCAAGTAAATGATTCATATCCGTTTCTTCTAAAACCACTTCATCTTTCCCGGCTTCCATACGTGACAGATCCAGCACATCATTAGTCAATTGAAGCAGTAAACCACTGTTTATTTGAATAATTTCTTGAAAATTCTTTTTTTCCTCCGGATCATCTGTTTCCGTCAGGAGTTCTGAAAATCCCACAATTGCCGTCAAAGGAGTTCGGATCTCGTGGCTCATATTCGCCAAAAAAGCTGATTTCATCCGATCGGCTTCCTCGGCTTTTTGTTTTGCTAAAATCAATTCCTGTCTTTGTTGTACTCTTTCGGAAACATCGTGAATGTGTGCAATGACACTGTTTTTTTCAAAAGGGACCATCCGCGCCTGATAATAATGTCGACCGCTTTTGGTATCCAGTGGAAATTCTATCTCTTGAAGCATCTGATTTGCCAAACAACGTCGGATCGCTTCGTGTATTAAATGTGACACTTCCGGCAAAAAAATCTTGCGTGCATCAGCATTCATCAACTCTTCTATCGGGTGCAACAAATCGACATATTTAGATTTCTGAATATTCAGGATGAAAAAATTTTCATCAAAAATGAAAATAAAATCAGGCAACGTTTCTATGATTTTAATATTCAATTCCTCCTGTTGCTTGATAGCAGTCACATCTTGATTCATACCAACCACCTGAATATCACCACTCATCACACCAAAATCTTTGACCACTGCCGTGTAACGGATCCAACGTATCTCTTTGTTTATATTGATCCGGAAGGTTACATCCATTTTATTGATGGTGCCTTCTCTTAATTGTTGTCTGGTGGTAATAACACGCTCGTAATCCTCTTCTATGACATATTTCGGCCATAATTCCATCGCTTCTAAGGGCTGGATATGAGTCGATACCCCGAAATTATGATACCACTGAGGATTGACATAATACCCACCGGGCGACGATTTCCAAGAAAATATGCCTATATTGAAATGTGAGGAGATGTGTTCAAATATAGAGTCCTTCTCCTGAAGTATGTTCAGCGTACTAAAATGACTCGTTTCGTCAAAAATAGAACCTGTAATCAGATTGTGATCCTTTTCGCTTAAACGGGTATATTTACACTTGTGGTGATATATTTTATTTTGAATATTAAGCATATAATCCAAACAACCACTTGTATCCTGAGATCTGCCGGAGATGATATTCTTAAATTCCTGTTGATCTTCCGGATGAATGGATGTTATATAGCGAGAGAGATACACTTGTTTTTCTTGATCTGAAAGCGGGAATCTCTTTTCATCAAAAAATAACGCAATCTGATCGGATATTTCTATTTCAGAGGTATCACAATTATACGTCCAAAATAAAATATGGCTGAGCTCTGTCGCTTGTGATAAAAGCGTTTTGAAGCATTCTTCATTTATTTGCATCAGTGACTACATTTAAATTGATGTGTCAAAGTTAAAAAATAAACTTGAATAAAAGGGAGCGATCACATTTCTTTTAAATAGCCGGGTCGTTTTTAAATTTTTGGTATCTGTGGTATTTTGCTTACTTTTGTTCTTCCTTATTTTTCAGGAAGAAAGCAATGACATATAGAGGGAACAACAACATTTTCACCTTTCTTGAATGTGTTTTTGATCGGGTGATTGCTTGTGCCTGTTTCTAACTCTTTTTTCTCTTT
>JAVXFZ010000023.1:0-20804 GCA_036657595.1 Odoribacter sp.
TCAATCCACGCGGGAAACTCAACGGCTTCGATTTCGACATTGGCAATGATGTTGTCCACCTGTGCTTTTGTCGTGTCGTTGTTGAAGACGATTTTGTTGTTGTACACACGAATCATCCGTACATTTTCCTTTTGTGAAATCGTCAAAGGAAGTTTTACCGTGTCTACGGTCAGTTGCAATACCGCTGTTCGCGCAAAAAAATCAGCATTGGCCTCAACAGTCAATATGATTTTTTTGTCTGTCATTTTTCCGGATGTCGGAGAAACAGTCAACCACGGAGCCTTGGCATCCGGTGTGATGGTCCAATCGCCTGTCGGTTCGATCAACATTTCACTGACACCACCTGTGGCAGCCAGTCCGAATTGAGTGATCCCTAAATTCGGCAGTGTCACTTTTTCTACTACGGTCACGGTCTCAGTCTCGTCATCCGAACAAGACACCGCAAACAGCCCGATAGAGAACAAGCCGACAAGCATCAACATTGTTAATAATCTACATTTTTTCTTCATTTGTTTGTTGTTTTAGTAAGACAATATAAACTTTATATTCAAAACGTCTAACGACGTCATCGAATCGGATTTTGGTCCCGCTCTTCATTCAGGTTGATGTTTCCATCAAATTCAGATTGTGGGATCAAGAGTGTATGCGCCCACGAATCAGGCTTCTCTCTGACTTTTACCGGATGATTTGAACCGGCATACCTACGGTCCATCCCTGATTTCAGCCGAACGATGTCGAATAAGCGAAATCCTTCTCCCCACAGTTCGATGCGTCTTTGCACCAAGACTTCATCTAACAAATTGCTAATGACAGAGCTTTCGGTAGACAAGAGGGTTTGTACTTTTCCATCCGGGATACTACTCAATAATGACGAATAGACCGGATTTTTATATTGCATCAATTCATTCAATAGTTCCCTCACTTTCGGATATTCTCCCAAACGGCAACGCGCCTCTGCTTCATTTAAGAGCATTTCGGCAGCCCTCATATAGATGTAATCGCCCGCCAGAGAACCGATCATAGGAACATAAAATTTATGCTGATTGTACCTCACTTTCTCTCCTGATTTTGAAGCTGCCTCTTCCGCATCTGAAATGGAGGAAGGATCAACAAACCACCGCCGCCGCACATCCGACGGGTAGATCATTTTATAGAGCCAGCTGGATATTAATTTGCGAGAAGTCGCTGCGTGCATCGGCAAACGAGCATCTACGTGAGCCCAAAGTGTTGCGAAAGTGGTTGCCTGATTGTCGGAAATTTCCATTCCCCACATCCATTCATTGTTACCGATTTTATTAAATCCGGCAAACAATTCACTTTCTTCCATCAATGCCAGTCCCTCTTTTTCACGTGCTTTTTCCGCATATATTGCCGCATCCGTCCAATGTTCTTGTACCAAAGCGACACGTGATTTTAAACCGTAAACGACATATTTATCAATGTGTGATTTGTGTAATTGCTTTTCGCTATTTTCAAAATGGTATTGCGCAGAGTCCAAATCGTCGTTGATTCTTTTGTAGACTTTTTCAACTGTTCCCCGATCTTTCCCAACAGTATGACGAGTGGTCGGCTCTGTATAGATGGGCACACCGGGATCTTGCTGATGTCCGATATAAGTGCGTTGGAACCAACGAATCAGGTTGAAATAGCCCAAAGCCCTCATTGCATAAGCCTGTCCGAGTACATTGTTTTTGGCTTGAACAGCTCCTGTGGCAGCCGGCGTATAGGCGATCAGTTCATTGGTCTGGTTGATGGTGGAATACCACATATTCCAAATTTCATAACAAGTCCACGATTTGCCTACGTTGTACTGTCGCACATTGTAACTGTATTGATACCAATACCAACCATTCCCCTCTTCCCGCTGGACCATATCTTCGCCCATCAGGTCTTCTAATAAATTATTGGACATAATTCCCCAAGATTGTTCCAAATTGGAAGAAGTCCAACCGGGTGCCGCCAGTGAACGGTAAATCCCATTCATTGCTGTCATCGCACCGTCTACGGTTTTATAAAGTTCCGATGTCGGTATTTTCCCGGTCGGAACAATGTCCAGTTTATCACTGCAAGCTGTCAGTGATAAAAACAATACGATTCCGGTTATCTGAATAATTTTATTCATTCCATTCATTTTAAGTAAACATCCATCCATTTATGCTGCATTTTAAGCATCTAATCATTCGCTCTTCTCTACAAGACTTAAAAAGACACATCCACCCCAAAGCTCAGTGTCCTGATTGAAGAATAAGTGAATGCCTGCCCTCCCGTGAAATTATACTGAGGGTCCATTCCTTTCAATCCTGTAAAAGTGTATAGGTTGTCACCTGTAAAAAAGAGTCTTAGTCCTTCGATACCGGCATCTTTCAATTTGGGTTGCCGAAAGGTGTATCCCAATGAGATATTTTTCACTCCCAAATAAGAGGCATCTATCAAATGACGGTCAGTCACCTGAATGTTATATCCACTCTGCAAACGCGGAACATCGGTCACATCCCCTTCTTTCCGCCAACGTTTATTCATATCTTTATGCCAGTTTTGTCCGGATTTTACGTTGCTCATCAAGGTTGCATAGCTGCTGTCTAAAATCTTCCCGCCAATGGAATATGTGAGCAAAACAGATAGGTCAAATCCTTTCCAAGATAGATTATTAGAAAAACTTCCATATACATCGGGAATACGAGAACCCATCAGTTTTTTATTCCGTCCGGCTAATTCACTATCCGCCGTCTTTACCATTCCCTGACCGTTTTCATCTTTTACCCAGTAAAGTTGGTCGCCATTCGTGGCATCTACACCGGCAGACTCCGATAGGTAGTAACTATAAATCGGTTCTCCCACCTGAATGACCTGAGAGCCGAGAACAATCCGTTCTTGTTTATCAACCAATGCAGTCACCTCATTTACGTATTTACTTGCCAATAAAGACATTTCCCACGTGAAATTCTCCCGTCTCATCACACTACCTGAAAGAGTGATATCAAATCCCTTATTCAACATATTTCCAACATTTTCAAAAACCCCTTCATAACCGGAAGAGATAGGAAGCGGTCTTTCCAACAAGAGATCCTCTGTTTGTTTCCTGTAAAGTTCCACAGATACGCTCAAACGGTTGTTCAATAATTTCGCCTCTAAACCGAAATTAACATTTTTGCTTTTCTCCCAACGTAAGTCTTTGTTTTCAAGCTGGTATGCCAATGTGCCGGAATAGTAACCATTCGGATAGCCATAGGTGTATAAACGCTGCCAAGCATAATTACCTACGGCATCATTTCCCTGCTGACCATAGCTCAATTTTAACGTCAGGTTGTTCAACCAATTCAGGTTTTTCATAAATAGTTCTTCACTCATTCTCCACGATGCTCCCAGCGACCAGAATTTTCCCCATCTGTTATCTTTGTAGAATCGAGAAGAACCGTCGGTACGGAAACTGCCGGAGAAATAGTATTTATCCCTAAAGTTGTAGTTCACTCTGGATAACCAAGAACTCACACGATATTGCTCGGAAGTAGAAGTAGCATTCGACACAGTGGCACCCACCATCAATTCCTCTGCCGATATAAAAGGGAATCCTGTCCGCTCGCCCTGTAACATTGAATTGGAGAGATCGTAGTATTCGTGTCCCGCCAAGATGTCTATTTCGTGCTGTCCGAATTTCTTGTTGTAATTCAATAATTGGTTGAAGGTGTAGCTTAAAAAACGGCTATCTGTCTTTCTCATCTTTCCCCCTACCGAAACAGAGTTTCCGGAAAATGGGTTGTAAAATAGATGAGTGAAATTCATTTTATAATCCACTCCCAAATTGATCATTAATTTGAAATCACGCAGGAATCCCAGACTTTCATTGTTTTTATCACCCAATTCAAGGTAGGAACGTAAACTCAAATTATCGTCCTTCGCCGTCTGTCGATCGTCAAATAATAACGCAACACAGTTGAAGTTGTTCTGATTCGGACGTGTATCACCATAGTCAAACTGTTTTTCGCCCTCTTTCAACAGTAAAGCTCCATTGTCATCCCGCATATAAAGAGGATAAATAGGCGCAATCAGTTGTGCCGAATACCAGATATTATCCTGCGCATTCCCCACAGAAGGGATGTTGTCCATATTGGTCATTGAAAAGGCTGAAGAAAGACCGCATTTCAACCAGTCGCGCAATTTGGAGTCTACTCCCACACGAGCAGAAATACGCTCAAAGTTGCTATTGCGAGCCAATCCGTCCTCGTTGACATATCCCAAGGATAACATATATTGTGTGCTCTTGGATCCTCCCTTAGCACTCAGCAAATATTCTTGCCGCAAAGGAGTTGGGCGCATCGCTTCATCAAACCAGTCATCCTGCCATTTCAATTGTGTGCCGGAAACCATTTTGCCCGTTTCCGGATCAATCAAATCTTTCGATGCTACATTGAAGGGATTGTATTTTTCCCCTCCCAGTAAATTCATATACTCCGCCAACGCCATCCGTTTTGCCTCTTCCTCCGTGTAATTATCTTGATACTGATATTTAAAACGTAAGAAATCGTAGTTGGCTTCCATAAATTCTCTTTCGTCCATCACTTCATAAGTCGGAATCGCCCGTTGAATGATGCCTAAGGTTGCTTTGAAATTGATCGCCGTTTTTCCTTCTTTTCCTTTTTTGGTGGTGATGATGACCACGCCATTGGCACCCCGCGCTCCGTAAAGAGCCGATGCCGAAGCATCTTTCAGTACCGACATTGATTCTATATCATCCGGATTCAGCGCATTGATACTACCCGCATAGGGCACTCCATCTACCACATATAAGGGAGTGGTGGAGGCATTGATCGAACCGATACCGCGTATGATGATTTCAGCTCCTCCTCCCGGTTGCCCGCTACCTGATGATGTTTGCACACCGGCAACGGTTCCGTCCAGTACTTTCGTAATGTTTGAAACACTCCGTTTCTCCAATTGTTTTGCTCCAACCACCTCAGCAGAACCTGTAAATGATTCTTTTCGTGCCGTCCCGTACGCCACCACAAGCACTTCATCCATCGCCATCACTTCCGGCTCCATTTCTACATTCAATATTCCTTTGGAATCGCGTAGTATCTCTTGCCGATTTTTCATTCCGATAAAGGAAAACAATAAGGTATCTCCCCGATTTACTTCTAAATTATAGCGACCGTTGATATCGGTCACACAGCCTTTTGTTGTTCCCTTGACCAATACGGTGACTCCGGGTAAAGTGGCAGCCGACGATTTTTCACGTACCGTCCCGGATAGCATCGATCGTTGAGCCGACACGGATAAAGCCAGCGAACAACACAGGATGATCATTAATAATATTTTGATTGAATTATTCATCATTTATCTAATTTTCACGATATTAACAGATTTGTTCAGATTTCCCGATTCAAATTTCAATACATACTTCCCGGCAGATAATATCGACAAATCGATCTTCTCATTTCCTGCTCCAATCGTTGAAAAGGTTTTACCAAATACCTGACGACCGGACATATCATAAATACGAACTTCTTTATTACCTTTAAAATCAGTACCCCAAAGAAGATTCATCTCTTTACGTACCGGATTCGGATATACTTTTAATTGATCTTTTCCTATCAATAAATTGCTTACTTCATTCGATATTTCCGATTCATTTCCCCATCTATCTGTACTGGTCAGCACCACAGACCAATTAACATCAGCCGCCAGCCAATCTAATATCATTCGATATTCTTCTCCCGCCTTTAAATCTTTAACCTCAATTGTTTTTACCTCTGCCTCTTTATAATTAGCCGCAGTCAATGGTTTATTACTGTAATAAATATGGAAACTCACGGGTGTTCCATCATTCAAATCCGAAGGGACCTTCCAAGATAAAACCAACTTTCCATTTTCTTTTAGCAATTTCAGATCAGGAATAACCACCGGAGGAGTGTGATCGTTTGCTCGCAAAGCAAGATCAGCACGGAGTAAGCCCTTCCCCATATAACCAGCATACTCGGGTTCTGCTTCGTGAAGGTCAATCGTCGCATTTAATAGGATTTCTGTCAACTTTTCACGAGTGAAACCAGGTCCCTTTTGATCAGAAACAACCAATGCTGCTATACCGGAAACGTGAGGACAAGCCATAGAAGTTCCTTCTTTATACCCATATTTTTCTCCGTTCTTCTCCGGAATCGTACTCAGAATGCCGTATTGTCCTTTCTTGGAACCCTGTTTCACATCTCCTCCCGGAGCCGACAGACTCACACCGTTACCGTAATTAGAATAAGTCGCTTTTTTATTACAATAATCCGTCGCAGCTACACCAATACAATTTTTATAAGCAGCCGGATAAAAATTACCGTAATCTCCAGGAGTTCTATTCCCATAGGCAAAAATAGCCACTCCCCCTTTCATCGGTCCGATTTGTACTCTTTCTTCACCGTCTCCGACCTTTTCTAAATCGCATCCGGCATATTCTACAAAGAAATCAATCGCGGCATTAATTGCAGCATCCTCCGTTCCGGGATCAGGAAATCCCCAACTACATTGACAAATCACTGCTCCCATTTCAGCAGCATAACGAAATGCTTCCGGCTGTCCCCTAAAATTTCTCTCACCATATGTAATCTGGCAACTCATAATTTTTACACCATCCTTCTTACCAGTTCCGCCAGCCACACCACAAACACCGATACCATTGTTGTTTACCGCAGAAACGGTCCCGGCAACGTGAGTTCCGTGACCACCCTTATCTATGGTACTCGTTTTTTTAGCAAAATTATAACCGTGTATATCGTCTATCACTCCATTTCCGTCATCATCAATGCCATTGTCCGGAATTTCTCCCGGATTTGTCCATAAATTATCCACTAAATCTTCGTGAGTAATATCGACGCCTTGATCTAAAATAGCCACAATCACCTCCGGCGAACCTGCTGTTACCTTCCAAGCATTAAACAAGCCGATATTAGCATCCGGTTCCGTCCACAAATCCCCCGCATCGTAATGCCATTGTTTCGATAATGCCGGATCATTAAAAGGCATCGCTGCTTTTGATTGGCGCATTTGATCCAAGGATACCGGAATAATGGGACCATCATCGTACATCGTCATTTCATATACCGGCTGAATGATTTCAATATCACTGTTACGAGCATATCCGGCTAATGTCATTCCCAAATCTTCAGATTCATCAAAAGTGACCTCATACCAGAGATCCAATCCGTGTTTTTCATAGGCCCGTTGGTATTTCTTTCCACAATTAAACAAAGGTCTTACCTTCACATTTTGTAATCCTCGCGTCACCTCATCCATCGCAGCTAAATCAATGGCAGGTGTATTCCGTTGTGTTTCCAATAAACGATAGGTTTCGGATTCCCGTTTGAATTTAATCCTCATCATCCCTTTCACCGCTATATTCAAACTATTACCCATCACAACCGGATAATTCTTTTCTACCGACGATTCGGATGCAATTTTCTCATCTCCGCAGGAAACGAGAGAAAACAATAATCCGGCGACAATTAGAAAAGGAAGGTTGCTCTTATATTTCTTTTTTATCATCTGTTCTAATTTTAAATCATACTGCTTATTCTTTACCTTACACGTCCTTATTGTTTTCAAAATTCAAACATTTTAAAAACAGTAAGCCAATGATACTTTCAGACTATTTTTCAATGGAGAATCGTCTGTCCCCACCGGTAACCAATAGGAACAATCTAAACTGATTCCTTGATAACTACCGCCAACACCGGTTGTAAACAAACGAGTTTGCCCACTTTTTTCTGTCGGATCTTGATAACCGGTACGTAAAAAGACCATTTTTTTCCAATTGTATTCAAGTCCCAATGCCCAAGTGATCGGACTATTGTCACTTCCAAAAGAAGACAGTGCGCTACCAAAAACCGATTTATCAGATAAACGCCCATCCGCATCCGGTCCCTCTACTAATAGCTTCGTAAAGTCCACTGCCAGCATCAAGTGATGGTCGGTGCATAGATCCATATCAAAAGCACCACCTAAACGAAGATTTGCCGGCAAAAAGCTATCTTCTCCTTGCTCTATATAATTCATTTTTGTTCCTACGTTGGAAATATGTAATCCTACCCCCCAATGAGCTTTCCGGTCACAAACAGTTAGATCCCGATTGTATAATACCGAAATATCAGCCAGAAAAGCATTCGCACTTTCAATGTCTTTACCATCAACAGATACTTCTCCCAAAGAAGAATGTACCATTCCTATTCCCAATGCAGCAGAAAAATATTTTCCAAAGCAACGAGACCAAGATACATTCAAGGCAAAATCAGTCGGTGAATCTGTTCCGATCTCCTCCCCTGATTCATTCATAAAAACATAATCGCCGGAAGTGAAAAAACGCCCACTCAATGCTACGGTTTGTTTGTCATCAATCCGGTAAAAACTGTTCAGCGACCAAAGGTTCAGATCGCTTGTTAAATCACGCATCCAAGGGACATACGATAGTGCAACGCCCCCCCGTTCTTTTACAAAAGCATATTTTGCCGGATTGTAAAATGCTGAATACACATCTGCTTTTGTTGCCGCACCAACCTGTCCCATGCCCGCGCCTCGCGCATCCGGTCCAATGGTCAGAAACGGTACTGCCGTCGAAACCACTTGTGCCGATAGCGGGAAAAAGAGAACCCATACGGCGATATATAACAATATTTTCTTCATTCGTTTTATTATTTAAGCAATATCAATCCACTATTAGGCTGTCCACCAGCATATAAAATGAATTTACCCATCCGTTAATCTGCATATTCATAAGGAGCGTCCACATTTAATTTAGCTTTCTGGACGTTTCTCACTTCTTTCCAATCCTGTTCCTTCCCTCCGCTATTTCTTGTATATTCCCGAAATACATAAGCAACAATATGCATATTCTCTATCTTATAGCCTGCAGGAATGGTAAAAGAATAAACTTGTTGGTATTCCATTCCTTTCTGACATTTATCCGCCGGAATCAAATCACCCACCAATTTACTCAGATTATGCCGCACAACATTGTTGTGTTCATAATCTTCCACAATGACAATAGGTGCTGTTATATTTAACGGATCGCCTTTTTTCTGGCGAGCAATCAATTTGTCCTCCGTCAGATATACTCCGAAAAGCAAAGGATCGGTAAAATTCGAAATGCATTTTGATTTCACCGTTACACTCAAATCACGTCCCGACAATGTAGAAGTAATAGCCACTCCGACATCTCCCACACGCTTTAATGAAACATCAAAGCGACTAACCTTATCGGAAGGCACAAAACCATAATCATAATCAATCTGTGCCAATGGAAGCTTCGTAGCTGATAATTCACTAAAAGCAAGGACTTTCTGTATTCCTTCAAAAGAAAAAGGATCAGCAAAACCGTTAAACAGCTTATGAAAAGCAAGACAAACAATCCGTGTAGGTTCAGCCACAAAACAAGTTTGCAGTGCTTCGTTGACCTGAGGACACCAGATACATCCGGTAGCCGTAAATTGCTGCACCAATGCTTTCTTTAGAAACTCATTCGCTAAGGTCACCTTCACCCGTACGTCATTACTGGTAAAAGCATCATAACGAGCTGTAAAAACATAGTCACCTGCCTTGTCTGTCGCAAAATAGTTCCCTTTCAGAGTCTCTTTGCCGTTCACCATAATTTTCGATTGTGCCGTAACATCCATATCACCATACATCACCGTAAAAACGACAGAATCAGTATTTGTATTTTTAATCGTATTCTTAGAATTCTTCAACACCAACCCAGCAGAATCATCACTACTGGAACAAGCAACAAACAAGTAACTACAAAGGAGAATTACCGTTATTTTCAATAGGTCTTTCATATACTTATAATTTTATTTATATTATTCTCTCTGATTAAAATGAACTCGTAATGGCTAAATTAATTCCGGTATAAGCAGGCACCGATCGGCACACTCCTCCCGAACACTGGTATCCATCACGCGTACGTCCATAGCTCAGTGCACAACGGGTACGATTTTTGGAATAACTGAATCCGGCATTGTAATAATGTATTTCGGAAACTCCGTAATTATACATATCACTGCCATAGACTGTCCAAGAAGGTACAAAACTATATTCCGCCATCACATAAGCCCAATTTTTTAAATAATCTCCCGACCACAAATGTTGTAATTCCAAGCGAATGGCATTTTTGGGTGTCATTTGCCAAGTGATGTCGCCCACAGCGGTAAACGATCGCCAATCAGTATTCCCTTTTCCAATCACCAAAGGATTAAATTGCTGGTAAGAAGCCAAAAGAATGGTCTTTATCTTCCGATTCCATTTTTTCTGTACATCCAAACTCACATCGGAATACAATTTTTCCGTTCCCAATGCCAAGAACTCATAATGTTCCAAATCTTTCACTTTTAGGTTATTATACGTCGAAGCATTTATATGCAATTTTGTACCGTATTTACCACCTAAAAGTGTTTTTTTCGGAATGTTGTAAAACAGATCAAATTGTCCCCCGATTTCACCATTTGCCATTACAGAATAAGGATTAATGTTGGTCAATGCATATTCATACTGACGAGTCAATGCCGGGATATAATTCAGATGACCTTCTATACCGGATGCATCACGCTCAGAACGAAAATCCATATATTCTAATCGTCTTCCGGATAACTGAATTCCAAGCCCCTCTCCGGCATATCCTACTTCCACCAACAAGGCATTTCCCTTCTTTGTAGAATAAAAATTTCCCACCAACGGATCTTTTCCTTTTGCTACATATTCCCCCTTTACGTTCCATCCCCGGTGGCTAAAGTTGATCCTCCCCGAATAAGCATCTACATTCTCCGGATAAGCATTTTCTCCTGTATACTTTTGGTACTTATTCACCCAGCTACCTTCTAACGTCAACAAATCCACCGGAAGTTGTAATAATTCCGATAGACGTAAAGTGGCATCCATTCCCCGTAATTGACCATCCACATAAGCCATACATTTTCGTTGATGTCCCCACATCGCTTTTAGTTCCAATAGATTTCCAAAACGATAAGTAGCATTCACCCCCTCAATGGCATTATTAAGCCCCAATGCACGATCTTCCCACGAGCGAAAGATTAAACCACTTCCGAATTGATCGTAAAAATCACCTACCTGAATTTTAAAATTACCATCGCTAAAACGCACATACTTATTGATGATCTTTGAATCTTTTAATTCTGAAGGATACCCCTGCAAAACAGGATAGTACCCTTCAAACTGAATTCCAACGGCAAATTTTCCATAGTTATAATCCAGTTTTAAGTAATTATTTGATCCAAAACGATCGGCAGGACGTTCCGCTCCGATTTTACTATCTTTAAAATAATAAATCGAATTGGTCTCAAAACTACCCGTCAATGCTCCTTTTTCCTGAGTAAAAGCAACAGATGAAAAAGCAAAAAACAACAGAAATAATCCAATATATTTCACATCCATAAATTTTAAATAGCTAATCATTCAGCTTATGTTTTAAATTTACTATCTCCTTATTTACGGAATTTATTGTAACTCCCGCACTTTAGCAATCACCTCTGCTTCCGAACCCGGCGTATATCCGGTGTGAGCATAAACAATTTTTCCACTTTTATCAAGAATAAATAACTGAGGCATCATACTGACATTCATCGCCCGTTTCAATTCTTGATTCTTGTCTAACAGAATCTCAAAAGGCCAACCGTGTCCCTTCACCAATGCCTTCACTTTCGCTACGGTACGTTCATCATCCAATGCAACAGCCACAATCTTGAACTTCAACTCTCGTTTCAAATCCTCATACTCATCCGAAAAAGCATCCAACTCAGCAATACAAGGCTTACACATTGTCGACCAGAAAGTCAGGATCACCGGAATACTGTCAGACAGAATCTCTCTGAATTGCATCGGACTTCCATCCATCTTTTCTGTTTTCACATTAGGAATCGTCCCTTTTTGCGCCTGCAACGAAAGCGTACAAACGAAAAAACA
This sequence comes from Odoribacter sp., assembly GCA_036657595.1. Taxonomy (GTDB): domain Bacteria; phylum Bacteroidota; class Bacteroidia; order Bacteroidales; family Marinifilaceae; genus Odoribacter. The sequence continues at coordinate 11,944 of JAVXFZ010000023.1, forward strand.
AATCAGTATACATAGATATTTTTTCATACTTCCATTTATTTTACAACTGCACGGAATTCATAATTATCAGCACTACGATAACCAGCAGAATAAGGTGAAGTCAATTTTTCAAGTGTTTCCAAAGTAGGACTATATTGTAAAAAGCCCTCAATTTCCAATCCGTTTGCATCTTTAATCGGATTACCATCCGCATCTTTCGGGAATACACCAAAAGTCAGGTATAATTCAATTTCACCACTACAGGTGTAGATATGGGATTTATTTTCCGATGCAGGCAAATTTGGATAAGCATATTGCTCAGAGGTGTGAATAAAGAACTTCTGTAAACCAAGTGGAGGACCTGTTTCGATCATTCCACCATATTGCATTTTTATTCTCGGTACAATCCGAGCCGGATCTGAATGGTCAAAATCTATAATAACTTCCGTACCCTTATTATAAAAATCAATCACTTTCAATTTATTCGGAACAATTTGTCCATTATCGCGCAGTGCCACAACCGTTACATTGTGTCTATTTTTCATCATCGTAGAAGTGTGCATATACATTCCTTCATAACGAACTGCATCAAACTCACATCTTTCCGACACATAAATACTCAGGATGTTGTCAAAATTTGCTACACTTCCATTGATCGGTACCAATCCAAGTGCCAACGTATCTATCTTCGGAGAGAGACGTTCAGCAGTAAAAGCAACCTTCCCCCAAGCATCAAAAGAACCGGCTTTGATAATGACAGTTTTGGTCAGCAGATTGAAATCAACTCCCTCTTCAATACCGGCACTGCTACCCATACGTTTTGCCAGTTTATATTCGCGATCATAATTGGTTGCCATTGGCGAGACAATCCGAAAAGATACCACCGGATTCGTTTCATCTATTTCTTCTCGTAATTTAGCGTCTTTGTCGAAATAAGCAATATCCGGTCCATTATATACAATGTCATCCGCTTCGCAAGACAGCAAACCGCAGAGTACTGAAAAAAGAAATAGTACTTTTATATTTTTCATACGTTTATTGTTTGTTTACTTTAAATTACTTAAATAAAATTACTCGGATTACCGACCATTTGCGAACCCGGTACATCCAACTCGTGCTTCGGTATCGGCCATACAAATCGAGGATTTCCAGCCTCTATCTCAATACCATAACTGGCAGGCTGTATTTCCGCTTGTTTTTTCCGCTTAAATCCTTGACCATATCGTTTTAGGTCATACAGACGGTGTCCTTCCATATACAGTTCACGCACTCGTTCTTTTTTAATTTCTTCATACAGTGTATTTCCCCCGTAAGAGGTGACTCCACTAAATCCCCGCACCCGTTTGGCACGCAATGCACTCAGATCCATATTCGCTTTTCCTTCTTCTCCTTCTTGATAATAAGCTTCCGCACGGATCAAATAAAATTCAGACAAACGAAAAACTTTTGGCATATTCGCATAACGCGGTTTCGCAATGTTCAATTCCGAATTACCCGGATATTTATAAAGCAATTGACAAGTTAACTCGTGAGGATAATCTGTTTTTTTCCGCTGAAAGAAAATACTATCTCGAAGATCTCCTTGATAAAGATCCAACACCCATTGTGCCGGAACATACTCAGGAGTCAATAAACCCTGCTCTCCTTGTAAACCACAAAAAATACCTCCCAAACTGGGTAAATTTTCATCCGTTTGCAAAAAACCGACTTTCCAAATAATTTCCTCCCCTTTGTCCTTCTCCCACATAAGGGCATATTCCGAATGAATAGAACCATTTTTATCATTAGCATCCAATAAACGATAACCATAGTGTTCAATCAAATCTGTTGCCGATTTAATAGCCTCCGGCCAATTCTTCATATAAAAATGAACCCGTGCCTGCAATGCCACAACAGCACCTTTTGAAAAGAATATATCATCCACTTTACGATTGGTGATTTTTCCAGCCTCCTGCAAATCTTCCATCACCGATTTATAGTACTCTTTCATATTCTCTCGTTTGGGTGTTCCGGTTTTAGCACTATTCCACACCGGTAATGCCAACTGTTTTTCAGCCTTTGTTGGATCATAAGGATCAGCAAACAACTTCACTAATTCGACACGAACCAATGCGCGTGCCAGATGTGCCTGTGCTTTAATTTGCACCAATTCAGCCATTTTTTCCTCTACAAGTGTTTTATTGGCAGCCACAGTCAATTCATCTTCCAATATCATCTGAACTTTATCGACTCCTTCCAATAAAAAATTAGCCCGCAACAATGTACCGTACAAAGCACTCCAAACATCTCCCCCCAAACCCGATTGCGATGAAAAGGTCCAGTTATGAGTAGAAGCAAAAGTCTGATTACTACCAATCACCATCAACATCATATCCGCCTGTATATCCGGTCCAAGAAGTAAACCTCCACCAAAACTACTTGCATTTTTAAACGAGGCATAAACACCCGTCAAGTATTTCTCACAATCAGCCACCGACTCCATTGCATCTTTCTGTTCTACCGCACTTTCCGGTGTAAGATCCAAAAAATTCTGACACGAGGTAATCGACCACGCCATCAACAATATTGTTATTCCTATATATAAATTTTTCATACTATATCTAATTTGTATAATGTACTAAATGTATCCAGCAGCTTAAAAGGTGAGATCCAAACCAAAAATAAACTGACGGGAAGAAGGATAACGTCCAATAGACATATTAGAATCCACTTCCGGGTCAAATCCCGTGAATTTTGTCAATGTAAACAAATTCTGTCCTTGTGCATACACCCGCACATTACCTATAATACGCGTATAAGCCAACCAATTTTTAGGTACATCCCACGACACCGTTACATTCTTCAATTTAAAGTAAGAAGCATCTTCCAACCAACGATCGTCTAATTGAGCCTCAACATCCTTCCGTGGTATTTCTGTTATATCACCGGGGTTCCGCCAAATGTCTTTCAATTTCACCGACTGATTAAAACGAGCCACGTATTCTCCACCCGGATTTTCAATCATAAAGCGTTCATTGTTGATCAAATACCGATCCTTCATCCAACTGAAATAAGCGGAAAGTGATACTCCTTTATAGCTGAATACAGTGTTCATACCACCCGACCAAGGAGCATAATAAGATTTACCCAACAAAACCGCATTTTCATCACTATAAACATTGGTCACTTGTCCGTTCTTATCATACCACAATCCGTCGCCATTAGCGGGATTCACCCCGGCAAAACGAGTCAAGAAAAATGCACCGTATGATTCTCCTTCCTGCAATTTTGTACCGGCACCATTTTCTACATACGATTCAGCACCATCATAAAGTTCAACGATTTTATTCCGATTATAAGAAGCATTTATATTCAAATTCCACGTAAAACCGTTCCGGCTTAAAACATCTCCTCCTACTTCAAATTCAAAGCCTGAATTACGCATTTTACCCACATTCTTCATACCCATAGAATAACCCGTCACTTGCGAAATAGGTACATCCATCAACATATCAGATGTCAACTTGTTGTAATATTCTGCTTTCAGCGTATAACGTTCCAAGAAGCCTAATTTGAGCGACACATTCGTTGAAAACATAGATTCCCACGTCAAATCCGGATTTCCGGGATCTGAAGTGTCTACCGTCATACCTCCTACTCCATTATAAATAGGACCGGTGGACACCCACGAACGATTTTTGTATGCTCCAATTTCCGAGTTACCGGAAGTTCCTATACTGGCAGATAATTGAGCCATCGTCAACCAAGCATTATCTGCTAAGAAAACTTCTTTTTTAGCATCCCACATACTACCGATCGACCAGAAACGGGCCCAACGGTTATTCTTACCGAAACGGGAAGAACCATCTCCACGTAAAGAAAGATCCACATAATATTTATAATCATAATTATATTCAACACGCCCAAAAAAGGACATATAACTATAACCACTCGAAAAACCTCCTGATGGTTTCTTAGGAATTGTACCCGCTCCGATAAACGACAAACGGTCATCTGTCAGCCCTTCTGTCCTTGCTCCAAAACTATTTTCCTTCAATTTCACTGCTTCCTGACCTGCTAATACAATAAAATTATGAAGATCATCCAACTTAAACATATAGTTAGCCGTATTCGTCATCGTCAAACGATACGTACGAGCAAACATCTCAGAAGCAGAACCATTGATGATACCACCGTTATTATTCATAAAATAAGAAGGCAATGACTTTGAGCTCGAGCGTATGTCACTGGCATCAATACCTCCCAATGTTTTAATGGTCAAATTTTCAATCGGCTTCAATTCTAAGAAAAGAGAACCCACCATTTTAAAACTACTTCCTCCCTGAGGATGTTTAGTGATTCCATCCAATGGATTAGCGTTATTCGGTGTTTCCCAATACTCCACCAATTTACCATTCGCTGTGTAAGGATTATAGTATGGTTTAGTCACCATTGCCGCCAATGCCGGATTTTGTGTAGATCCCCCACTTTCGGTTGTTTCTGACTCACTATATGACAAAGATACATTTGTCCCTATTTTCAACCACGTATTCGCACGAGCCTCTATATTTGCACGAGCTGAATAACGATCAATTCCGGAACGAAGGGTGATACCATCTTGGCTAAAATAACCAAATGAAGTATAATAGCTAACATTTTCTCCACCGCCGGCTACCGACATCTCATAATTCTGAGTCGTACCGGAATGATACAACAGATCTTTCCAATCTACATTTGTTTTTAGCAACTCTTTTACAGTATTCGATCCACCGGCTCTCACCCCGATATACTCTTCCAACTCCAGCTGTCCGGCAGAATCCATCATATCGTATTTGTTATCCATCATATATGATTTTCCATACTGCGCCCGCAAACTAACTTTCGCTTTTGATGCGTACTTTCCTCTTTTAGTTGTAATCACGATAACTCCATTTGCTGCCCGCGAACCGTAAATAGAGGTGGAAGAAGCGTCTTTCAATACACTTACATTCTCAATATCACTGGGATTCAATCCGTTGAAATCTCCTTCGGTGATCATCACTCCGTCCATAATATACAGAGGAGCCGTACCTGCACTAATAGAGCTGACTCCACGAATACGTACAGAAGAAGAAGCGGAAGGCTCACCCGATGAAGTAGTGATCTGCACACCAGACACCTGCCCTTGTAAGGCTTGGTCAAAACTAACCACCGGTCTCGCATCTATCACATCTTTCCCTACGGTTGATACAGAACCGGCAATCGTTCCTTTTCGACGTTGTCCGTAACCAATCACCACCAACTCATCCAACACTTCACTATCGTTATCCAACGCCACATCCAATTTAGTTTGTCCTTGCACCTCAATACTTTTACTTTTCATTCCTACAAATGAAAATATTAAAAGATCTCCTTTGTTTACTTTAATAGAATACTTCCCGTCCATATCCGTAGCCACACCTCCACCGGCAGTCTTGTTCAACACAGATACACCCGGAAGCGAAGAACCATCCTTCGACGAGGTGACCGTTCCGGTAAGTACTCGGACCTGAGCCGACACCATTAGAGGTACCCAGAATAAAACGATACAAATCAGAATTATTTTTTTCATATATTTTTCTTTTAGCACTCTCGCACTATAAATTAATACCAAGAATTAACGACACATTTTAATAATACATTTCACGCCTCTCCATCTTCTTCACTTCCACACCTCTCCACCATTTTCAGCTTCCACACAGTTATCAAATCCAAAACCCTCTTTTTGCTTACAGATAGAACGCTGCATATACCAAAACTGCCAATTTGTTTTATACTGCTCCACCGCCCCCGAAGGTCTCGGAGGCTTCTCCGCTTCAGTATCATCCATTATATATTTTTCTAAAAAACGGGAAGAAATAATTCCTTTCAAACAATTATCTTTTACAACAAGCGATGTCAAATTAGGATAATCAAGAAATCGCTCTGAAAGACCACCGGTAAAATTATTTCCGTTCAGTCCCAAATAACGGATAGAAGAAGCAAATAAATCAGGCAAAACACCGGATAATTGGTTGTTCGTCACATTAAAACGAATCAAATTTCTTAAAGGGAAAAAAGAAAAATTCAATTCTCCGGTTATTTGATTGTTTTCTGCATTAAAATCCTCCAGACTACTTAACTGTACAATTTTTGACGAAAGCGATGTCAATTCATTGTTCATAATGAAAAACAACTGTAATTGGGAAAGTTCGTACAAAGAAGTCGGAATCTCTTTAATCCGGTTATGCTGCAAATACAATTCCATCAATAAACGACATTGACCGAGGGAAGATGGAATCGAAACCAATTGATTACCGGAAACGTCTAATCGATTCAAATAAGACAAACCGCTGAAATCATCCGGTAAAGAAGTAAATGCATTTTCAGCCAAAAAAAGTATTTCCAAATTTGACATTCTTGCCAAAGACGGGAAGGAACCGGAAAACTTATTATTAGATAAATTCACATTCCGCAAACTTGACAAATCCGAAAAGGCAGATGGCAAGGCTCCGTCAAACTGATTGTCAGACAAATACAACTCTGATAGTTTTGACAAACGACAAAAATCAACCGAAATAGTTCCACTCAATTGGTTCATTGCTAAACTCACATATTCTAATTTCTGCAATTCACCCATTTTTGCCGGTAAAGTGCCACTCAGCATATTACCTGACAAATCCAACTTCATTAGAGCAGACAATTGACTTATTTCTTCCGGAATCTTTCCTTCCAGCCCATTGGACGAAAGATCTAATTTTTCAAGTTTGGTAAGTTGAAATAATTCTGCCGGTAAACTACCGGTCAAACCATTTCCGCCCAATTCTAATCCTTTCAATTCCGTCAAATACCCCAATTCCGATGGCAATGTTCCTATCAAGCCACAAGCTTTCAAATCAATCGAACGAACACGCAACTGCCCATCAATCATCAAGGTCGTAATTCCCTTCCAAGATCTAAATTCTGTCAACAAACTCCAAGTAGGGATATCTTCCGTCATTCGCCATTGATCGCCGGAAGTAGCCCGATACAATGCCACTAATGCTATACTATCCCTCAACCGGGGTGTTTGTCCGCTCTCATTCGCAGCCTGTGATAATTTCAATTCCACCCGACAGTGCTCTCCATTTACTACAATCGACTGCGCTCTCTCTAATTCCATATTAAAGGAAGCTGTCAAAAAGATCGTATCCCGTCCGCTTCCCTCACTTTTCGATACTTGACACCACGATGGGATGTTCTCTAAACGCCAAGAGCCGGCTGTCTCAATCACCACAGCCTTCGTTTCCCCCCATATCGCAAACGACACACTCGATGGAGATAGAGTAAGCGATGCTTCCTCGGTCTTATCCTCTTTTGAACAGGATAAGATCGAAAAGCAACATAACAATATTACAAAACAGTATCTCTTCATAATTATCATCCTAATATTCCTCCTCCACCGGCACTGGGAAGCTCCGGATCGTATGCAGGATCGTGTTTACTTGGGGGACAATTCGTAATCACAAAACCCTCTTGTTGGAGACAAATATCCTCGTGAAAATTCCAACCACTCGCATTGTCGTGCTTCAAAATTACATCCGGGATAGCACCACTAAAACGATTACCGCTTAAAAGCAATGTCGAAAGTAATGAAGATTTAAATGACGGAATAGAACCCTCAATGTTGTTATTTCTAACATCAAACATCCACAATTTATACAGATTTGTTATGTTTCCGGGCAAAGCTGTCAATTGATTGCCTCTCATATCAAAAACACTCAGCAAAGTGATGCTACTGATCGTATTCGGAATAGAAGTAAAACTACAACCTGATAAAATCAACGTTTCCAATTTACCCATATTCTTAATGGCTTCCGGAAGATCTCCCGTTAATCCTTTATTGCCCGAAAGATTCAGACTTACCAAATTCACATTGCATAAACCGACAGGAAAAGCTCCTGTTAACTTATTATTTGAAAGATCAAGTTCCGAAAGTAAATCAATGTCTGCAAACTTAATCGGAATTGTTCCGTCCAATAGATTATCGGACAAAATTAGAATCGTAAGTGTAAGACATTTACAAAGCTCAACGGGAATAGAACCCGTTAATTGATTTCCGGAAAGATTTAAAGCTTGCAAATACCCTAAATTCCCGAAAGAAGTGGGGATCGTACCGGTAAACTTATTTCCGTAAGCTAAGAAATGAGTCAAATACGAATTCTGACCTATTCCGGTCGGAAGTTCCCCAATCATATTACAATAATTTACAAAGATTTTCTCCAATTTAGGTAATCCCACCAATGATTGAGGGAAATGCCGTTCTACAATCGGATCAATTCCACCATTAGCACGTCCTTTTGAAAAACTTTTCCGTTGAGAAGAAGCTAATCCCGGTCCCGGTAGTACTCCACCATCCGGATCAGTAGTCACGATCATCTGGTTTTGTACATCAAAAGTAACCAATTCCTTTAAATTCCCGAAAACATCCGTAATCTGACCAAACCGATTAAAGCTCAAATTGAATGTTTTCAAATTTGTCAGCTCTCCGATAGACTTAGGTAGATCTCCTGTAAAAGTGTTATTCGACAAATCAAGAGTCACTAACTCTTTCAATGCACCCAATTCAGCGGGTAGAGATCCGGAGAAATTATTATTGTGCAATTTAAGATTCGTCAATTTAGTCAGTCTACCAATCTCAGCAGGTAAATTTCCGAATATCCAAACATTTGAACAATCCAACGTAGTCAATTCAGTCAAATAACCAATTTCAGTAGGCATTGCATTGCCGGCACACCAAGGTGACATATTCAATGCCGGATCATTCACCACACTATTTAATTCCAATCCAACAACCCGCTCTGCTCCGTTAATTATTTCAGTCGTCACTCCCTTCCAATCTTTCATCGGACCTGTCCAAAATTTTT
>JAVXFZ010000023.1:20904-37275 GCA_036657595.1 Odoribacter sp.
ATCTCCAAAATTATTGAAAATACAGGCAAGTGCCACACTGTCACGCTGTGTGGGTGAACCATAAATACCCAATTGACGAATCACTAAAGGAGTGACCTTCGTGGTATTATCTAATTTGAAATTCAAAGTACAAGATCTTTCATCTGCATTCGGATTTTTCAAAATAGTCAGATTCAACACCTGTTCTCCTGCTTCACCGGAAAGTTTATCCAACTGTATCCATTCAGGCAAAGTTTCCACCAAACTCCAATGACTACTGGCTGTTAATGTCAACTTCTGAGTAGTTTGATCAGATAAAACCAAAAACGAAGGAGCAGACAAAGAGAGCAGATCCTCAAAATTCTGAATCACATTCACTCGTTTCACTTGATTTCCGGCAGACACCTCAATCTCTGTTTCCCGCACCTTACCACTGTTATTTTCTTCCAATTGTACTTTCACCAGAGTTACCCCCGTTCCTGCCGACGGAGACAGCTTACACCAATCTCCCGTCATCACCTTCGCTGTCCAATCCCCACTGGTTGATACCATCAAAGCTTCCTCTGCCACCTCGTGCCCCGCTACAATCTTTTCCACCGACAAACTCAACGGAGCATCGGCTTCTTCATCCTTACAAGCCACCAATAGCAAGCAGGAAATCCAAAATAGTACCTTTAAAAAACTATATTTCATACATTTATAATTTTATTTCTTTTGATCAGACAAGTTCTCTTTTATTCATTGTAGAGGGATACCCTTGTCAATGAGAGTGATTCATATCTGACGATTTTAATTTACTTAATTTGGTAACGTTAAGGTTACATTATTCTTCTGCGGCAAAATATTGGTAGACGCATTCCAATCACTCCATCTCGAATGTTTAACTAATTTTGATGGTACGGAACCCGTCAACTGATTGTTAAACAAATGGAGATGTTTCAACGGACAAGTGGAAGACACCAAATCCTCCGGAATCGTCCCGCTTAAATTATTATCATCCAACGTTAAAACAGATAACTTCTCCATTTTGCTAAAAGACGGAAGAGAACCGCTAAATTTATTTTGTGAAGCGTGAATCTCTTTAAGGGTATAAGCAGTAGCAAGCCCTGTTAGACTTCCGGTAAACTGATTACAGTCTATATCAAGATATTCAATTTTACTGTATCCCAGCCGAAGAAGATCCGGAGGCAACTCCCCTTGAATCTTATTACAACTCAACATCAATGTATAAGCGTTCTTTAACGAGGGCCAAAAATCAGCGGGAAGTGACTCCAATTGATTGTCATAAGCCATCAGAAAGCGCAATTTTTCCCAAGTCTTCATAGCAGGTAAAGCCGTCAATTTATTTTTATAAACCAACACCTCTTCCACCTGTTTCGATGCTGACAAATCAGGCAAGGAGGTCAATTGATTATCCTGTGCCAAAAAGAATTTAAGCGTATCAAGCTGAAGAGAAGGTAACTCTTTCAATCCGCAACTGTAAACATACAAGTGAGTCAATCCTTTCAATTTTCCGACAGAAGCATCCAAATTTTGAATGGGATTATTATAAATATAAAAATGCTTCATCTTCGGACAATTTTGAAATACCGGCGAAGAAGTCAAATTATTTTGATGCAACCAAACCGTCTCCAAATTCGGTAAATCGTGGAAGACAGGAGAAGATCCCTCAAAACCACCCTTGACGTACTTCCGCAAAGTAATAGCACCATTCGGATCAGGTACACCCGACGGAAGTATATAATTGATCGATTCAAATTCACCGTTACGCGACAAATCTAATACCCGCAATTCTCTCAATGCCTCTATATCCGGAATCTTACCCGTAAAGCGATTACCGGCAGCCCACAAATCGCGCAGATAAGTCAATTGGCTGATAGAAGAGGGCAAAGTACCCACAAATTTATTATCCGAAATCAACAAGGCAATCAACGTCTTACAATTGCCTACATTCGTCGGGAAAGTACCGGAAAAACCATTGGTATAGATCACTAAATATTCCAAAGTAGGATGATCAAAAATTTTCGACGGTAATTCTCCTGAAAATTGATTCTCACAAATATCAATCATCCGAATGTTCTTCAATTCACACAGAAACAAAGGAAATTCTCCCGTCAAAGCATTTTGTTCTACATTCAAGAATTTCAATTCCGAAATATATTTCAAATTTTCAGGCAATTGACCCACCAAGCCCTGTTTCTCCAAAATAATCTCCGTCACCCGTTGTTCGCCATTGATTTCTTCAAAAACCAAGCCTTCCCAACTTTTCATATTTTTCTGCAAATTCCAGCGGATTTTCCAATCCTTGCCTCCACCGGTGGCATTATACAAAGACACCAATGCCAAACTATCCGTCTTTCTTCCCGGTTTCGGTTCTCCCCGTTCCACCGTTACTTGCACCATTTTCCCCCTATCTTCAATCAACGAAAAAGTAACCACAGCAGAATTTTTTTCATTCTTTCCCACCGCTCCGGCTTTCAAGGTAATGGTAATCGCCTGTCCGGCAGCTCCGTTTTCCGGAGATACCGTCAGCCATTCTCCTCCCTCCGACACCGAAGATTGCCACGCAGAAGCTGCCTCCAATTGAAAAGAAACATCACCGCCAACAGTAGGCATCCACAACATCGTTTCAGAGGCTTTGATCTGAAAATCCACCCCGGAAGAATCGTCATCACTACAAGCAACCATCCACCAACAGCTCAGCAGCAAGACTATCGACCACCATCTATTTTTTAGTTTCATTCTAAACATTTTTAATCAAATCAATTATTTACAATTCGAAAATCCATATCCAACCTGCTGAGGACAGATACGTTCCTCCACACTCCAATTTTTCCAATTATCACAATTTAATAATTCCTGCGGAATCATCCCGCTCAAGCGATTCCCAGATAATTCCAAACGGCCGATTTTAGTGTTAGCGGCGAAGTCTCCCGGAATCGTACCGGTGAAATCATTGTCCGAAAGATACACATATACTAATTCTTTGGTCAGAGCCAAAGCCGCCGGGATCTCCCCGGAAAATTTATTATTAGTCAGATAAAGCTCAATCAAGGCAGGAGCATAATCGTCACTCTTCACTGGTAACGTACCGGTGAATTTATTATTATGCAAGCGAAGCTTTTGTAGTCCCGGTGTCTTAAATAATTTTTGAGGGAACTCTCCGGTTAATTGATTGTCATTCAAATGTAATTCCAACAGACCTAATTTATCTGAATTAAACTCAGCCGGAAGTACACCGCTAAATTTATTGTTACCCAAGCCCAATGTTTTGAATTTGGCTAAAAACCCTTTAATAGGACCGCTGAGTTGATTGCCATCTAAAAGAAGATTCTTCAACTTCTTCATCGTAGCAAAACGATTAGGAATCTCACCGGTCAATAAATTACGACGCATCCGCAAAGTTTCGAGATTCACCAATTTCTCAAAGGCAGGAATTTCACCGGAAATAGAATTATCAGATAACCCCAGATCCATTAAAGCAACACAATTACCCAATTCTATGGGCAACGGCTGATTCAATTTATTCTGTACTAACCATAAATCTTTTAACTTTTGTAATTTTCCAATAGAAGACGGAATAGCTCCCGCCAGTTGATTGTCTCCAATATGAATATATTCAAGATTTTTACAATCACCGATCGACTGAGGTAAGGAAGTAAATTTATTATGATCCAAATCGATGGCTTGTAAACTATCCACCATTCCGCTGATCTCTTCCGGAATAGGACCGCTAAAATTATTATCATTTAAAGCCAATGTCGTCAGCTTTTTCCAATTACCGATCTTAGATGAAAGTTGACCACTCAATTTATTGTGCATTAAATCCAAACGTTCCCAATCTTTATTGTAATAACTTTCAGGAATCTCACCATACACCCCACACTGCACCAAAGCCAAAAAGGTCAATTCAGGCATCCCGGCAAAAAAATCAGGCAATTTTTGATCTTCAAGAGAAGCCACTGCAATAGCAAATTTGGTACAAGCAGTCAGATTCTCCAAAGCAGCGGGCAAGGTTCCCGTCAAATTCCGATTGGATAATTCAATCTCTCTCACCCGAATTTCTCCTTTATAAGCACCCAACTTCACACCCGTCCAAGTTTCCATCGGCTTCTCTAAATTCCATCTAAAAAGCCAATCGAATCCACGAGTTGCGTCATATAGGCTGACCAATGCTAAACTATCGCGATAACGGTTCGGTTCTCTCAATTTGGGAGCCTGTACCACCACGACGCTATCAACCACCGTAGAACCATTCAACTGTATGAATTTCACCACAGCCTTGCGTTCAAACGGTGATGTATTGTCAGTCGCCGTAAAAGTCACTACAACAAGATCCGAAGTCGCTTCTGCTCCCTCCGGACTAACGGTCAACCAAGAGGCAGCCGAACCTTTCAAGGAAGTCCATTTTACATTGGATAAAATTTCTACTTTATCTGTTCCTTTATCAGACAACAAGACCACATTGGGTTTTGATATAGTCATTGACGGATGATCCGGTAGGGAAGGAGAAGAACTATTATCATCACTACAACCAATAAATAAAGTCAGTAAGGATAATAAAACAATCTGACACATTAACTTGAAATTCATACTCTTATTTGTTAATAGTTTGTATATTAATAATTAAATTTTTATTTTAAATCACAATTTGAAAAGCCGTAACCATTCTGCTGAGGACAGATTTCTACCATCGGATTCCACGCATCTTCCTTCCAATTTCCACTACTCCGAATAGAAGGAGGAACGGCACCCGTAAAGCGATTACCGGCAAGTTGTACACTGACCAAAGAAGGCAGACCACCTATAATATCGGCAGGAAGTTCCCCACTGAAATCATTCCGTTTTAAATTTAACAGAGCTAACTTAGGCATTTTCTTAAACCAGTTCGTATTCACCGACCCCGTAATTGGATTATTGATAATCGACAGTCCCTGTAAATTCGGGAAATCGCCAAAATCCGCAGCGATAGATGAAAAATGGTTCGCATCCAACACAATCGCATCCATATTTCTACAACCACTCAAAGAGGCTGGAATCTCTCCACTCATTTTGGTACTATAAATCCATAACTTTTGCAGGTTTTTACATTTAGACAACGCCTCACCGGGTAATTTACCCGTTAATTTAGCCTCCCCTTTAATCTGTATAGCCTGCAATGCCGTCAAATTTCCAAACTCTTCCGGAAAATCTCCTTGCAAATTATTAGACTCTCCAAACCATACACCAATCACTCTCGGAACTTGCAACACCTCTTCTGCTACCACTCCATACCATTGCTGTAAAGGAGTATTGGCATCCCATTTTTTGATCCATTCCTTTCCATTCAATTTTTTACTGATACTCACCAACGCCAAACTGTCCTGTTGTAAATAATAACCGGTCATTTGACTAATCTTGAAAGTCAAAGCCGTATCAATACCAACTTCCGTCACGGCAATTTTAAATTGAGCTTCCCGCAATCCTTCAAACGCTTCCATATTCTTTTTAACAGAAACAGTCATCTTCACTGTTTTTTCGGAAGCCTCCCCTGATTTAGGAGAAACGTCCACCCAAGAGGCATATTCCGCCGGAATTTTCACTTCCCACTTATACTTCGCTTGTAAAATCAACAACTTTTCTCCACCCCGCATCGGAGCTTCATAAAAAAGAGAAGTCGCTTGTAAGGGATTATCCACTATTCCGGGTTTCTCCGGCGTCACGGTGTCATCATCGCTTCCACAAGCCCAGCAAAAGACCAATAGAAAACAAAAGAATCCCATTCTTAAAATACTTAATTGTTTTATTCCCATCATTTACACACTTAATTTATTATTAATCTGAATCTTAATTCACAAAAAAACGTCCGTTTTATTTTGTCGAAAATGAATGATCAAAAAGCTAAAAGTGAACGGAATAAAAAGCTATATACTTCTCTTCTTTCTAAGATGTTAATCACTTTCTAATCAAACATCTACACTTCTATCCTTTTCTACAATCTCTCCCTTTTCAACCTTCCAAAATATGGATCTTTATTGTTCGTTTTTTTAAATAAAATAAAACGGACGTTAAAATAACAGAGCAATTAATTAACACTCACGCATTTACAATGCATTATTTTTTATACTCCGGACAATTGTCAAAACCATAACCGGTCTGCTGAGGACAGATCATATCCCAACCCCATTTTCCCTGCTTGGTCAATTCATTATACTCTGACTTATCGTAATCAATAATCGATTGCAAAATAGTTCCAGACAATCTATTATAGCACACTTTAAAATTAGCTCCCCAAACTTTAAACTTCGGATCTGCCATATAAGCCGGCAAGTTCCCCGTTAAATTATTATCGTGTACAAAAAAGGTCTGTAAATCCACACATTTATCCAAACCTTCAGGCATAGTACCACTCAACTGATTCGTGCGGACACTAAAATCAACTAATTTTGTACATTTTTCGATCCCTGCTAATGTACCTGTCAGCAAATTACTATCCAATGCGACACGTTCTAATGTTGAATGGAACCAACTCTCCGACATTTCACCGGTCAATTGCTGATTATTCTTTAGATCCAACTTCCTCAATTTCGTCATATCCTTCACAAACGCAATAGAACCGGAAAATAAATTACGTGTCAGCAACATTTCTTCCATATCGTTCATTCCGGAAAAATAAGCGGTAGCATCACCGGTGATTTTAAGACCACTCAAATCCAATTTTCTTAACTTTTTCAATTTATTAAATTCTACCGGTAACGTTTTCACTTCCGTTCCGATAAGACTCAGCACTTGAAGATTAACCAAATTACCGATTTTAGGAGAAATCTCTGTAAAGGAAAGATTAGTTTCCAACAATAATTCTTCCAAAGTCACCATATCATAAAAATCATCCGGCAATTTCGTCACCACCGTATTGTTCAACGAGAAACTCTTCAAATGTTTCAACTTTGAAAAACCGGCAGGGAGTTCACTATCCAATGTATTGCAACTGATCATCAAAACTTCCAATGCAGGAATATTATAAAAATTAGCAAACGATGCATTATCGATTTTGAAGCCATTTCCTTTGATACTACGCAAAGATTTCAATGCTGAAATCCCGGCAGGAACGTTCCACGTTGCTTCGGATGAATGTCGTAACCAAAATTCCTCTAATTTCTGTAGTCCAAGAATTTCTTCAGGAACCTCTCCTGAAATTCCCCGCAAATTCAATTTTTTCAATTCACTCAATTGTCCTATTTCCGGCGCAATGGGTCCACCTGCCTTAAAATCAAATTCAAAATCCAATCCCGTCACACGAAGTTCTCCTCCTACGATTTCAGTGATCAGATTCTTCCAAGTTGTCATCGGTTTATCTAATTTCCATTCGGTACGGAAACGTTTAGCCACAGCCACCAAAGCCAAACTATCCGTCATACGACCGTATGTTTTTTCAGCTCCTGCCTGAGAAATACCCACCCGAAGAGATAGCGAACTATCAGCCGAAACAACCGTTAAAAAAGTAGTACGTAGTACATTCAGCGTATTCTCATCCACCTTCACTTGAACAACAACATCTCCGGCATTTCCGAATTTGGGCGTTGCATGCAACCATTGACACGGTACAAGTGTGTCCAACGACCAAGCTGTACCGATTGCATTAATGGTAAACGTCTGACTATCTGCATTGCTTGTAGCAAAAATCAACGTATCCACGTTTGTTTTCAATGATTGAGGAATAGGCTTTGGCTCTTCTTTTTTATCATCGTCTTCCGAACAGCAGACAAAAGAAACAAAACACATTGCAAGCAACAATTGCATTACTCCTGACATAGTCATTTTTTTCATAAATCTCATATTTATTAAATAGTAGTTAATTATTATTCTCTCCTTCAAAATCAAACGATACAATTTTAGCTTATTTTTCAGGAAGACTATACTATTTAAAATAAAAGAGATTGTTTTTGACGTCTATACAGAAAAAAATGTCTATTTATCAGTCTGTTGTGTTTTTATTTTTGATGCTCTTTTCAGACTTTCAGAGCATATAAAAGCCCATTTACAAGAATAATGAATCTAAATAATCAGATCGATATTCAGATTTTAACAATTTCTGTTTTAATTGATTCTTTTTAGAACGAATATTATTCGGATTTGTATTTAAGAGATCCGCGATCTTTTTATTATCGAACTTATAATTAAAAAATATAATTAATAAGATTTCTTCAGATGTCAGACCCGGCATTTTATCAAAAAGCAATTTCAAACGTTCCGGTTGTTTATTTTTTATCACATCTGAAATTTCTTTTGTACTTTCTGCCTTAATTTGTTTTCTCATTTTCTGAACCTCCTCATAAAATTCAGGATTGTCTTTTAAATACTTTTGAGAAAAACGATCTAAACGCGACACGATATTGCTGGATGTTTTAATCGTTCCGACATAAATATTTTCAATAAACTCTATTTCCTCTATTTCTTTATTCAAATTTTCTACCTGATGCCGATGCCGAATCATCCGCCGATATAAGAAAAAAATCACCAAACTCCCCACCAAAAGAAACAAAGCAATAATCAATCCAAACTGCTGCTTTGTCTTCAACATCTCCCATTCCTTTATCGCCATATCATATTTTTTCTCCAACTCCAACACCTTCTTATAATTCGCCTTCCCCACACTTTCAAACAACAAATTATAAGCCTGTCCGTAATTTTCACAAGCCTCCTTATAATTTCCATTGGTATATTGCACCCCCGCCAAACTCTGATAAATCATATAATTATTCGGACTCGTCGTATCTATATGCAAAATAGCATTATTAATATAAAGAGCGGCACTATCCAACATATTCAACCGCTTAAAATTCTCACTCGCCGAATAATAAATACAGCTGGTTTGCATCTTAATCTCATTCACCGCCGCCAACAACTTTTTATCATAAGAAAGTGCCATTTCGTAATTCTCCAAAGTAGAATAAAGCGTAGAATAGGCACTGTAAATATACATTTTCACCGAAATCGGAAGCGAATGATTCTGTTCCAATTCTCTCAAACCTTTCTCCGCTGCCCGATAATCTGCTTTTGATAGATTATTCCACACCAAATTCACTTGTGTCATCAGCACACTCACTGTATCTTTATCCGCTTCGTATAGATTCAACGCCTTCTCCAAATAACGTTCAGTCATTTCAAAATTGGAATTGCTGGCAGTCATTCGTCCCAGATAAAGATAAATTTTAGCACGCAACGCATTATTTGTAACTTGATATTCATCACAAATACGATCTGCCTGCTTAAAATCTTTATAAGCAATCGTATCCCCCGCACCCATCGTAAAATTCATAATTCCACGATACAATAACGAACGCGCATAATTATAATAATCATCACTTCCGGCATACCAATCCACCGCCAAATTTATTAAAGAATCATTTTCATCTGTATGGCACGAATTTTTACAGGCAATCGTAAAAAGTAATGCATAATAAGCCTTATTTTGATTTGACAAATCAGAAGCATTCCAAGGAATAAGACTATCCAATACACTTTGGGGATTCCTCTCCAAGCGTTGATCTAAATCGCGTAACTGTATTCTATAATCTTTTTGAAGATCATCACTACAAGAAAATAAAAAAATAAGGAAGACAAATAAAACACGATAGACCATCTTTAGATTTTTTACAAAAGTAAGGAAATATATAAAAGCATCAGTAATCTTTAGAAATATTAAGAATTTTTCACTCCAACCACTCTTTTAGCGTATCTATCAAATCTTCTCTCGATACCGGGTCAAAATCCTTGATCCGGCAAGAATGCCCCATATCCCCTCTCACATATTTTCGACACTTCCAATTCTTTTTCAAATCAACACCGGTCGCATACCAAGGGTCGCTTCCTCCATAGACAAAAAGTATCTTTTCAGCATCTGTCTGCAACCATTTATAAATAGCCTTCATCTGCTCCCCATCAAACATTTTCTTCTCAACCCCTCTCGGTAAGGCAAACGAAAAATCAATATCCTTTTCATCCGGCAAAAACTTCTTAAAAGGTTTAATTTTATAATCATACATCCCCGTTTCCGTCAAAGCTGCATAAAAAAAAGGCTGCATTCGGACGATAAATTTATCCTCAAAAAAATCAGGAGTGGACACTTTCACCAAATAGTCAAATATCTCATCCCAACTATTGTCCTCGCTATGCGGAATTTCCTCACAACTATTTCCCCATTGCCAAAAAGAAAAAGGATATTCAAGAATCATCAACTCCAATGCCCTTTTCTCGCCACCTACAACCTGATAAGTATAACCCTTCTCTGCCGCTAATTTCTCTAAACGAGGCAAAAGTTGCTCTTTATTTTCAAAACAAAGAGTTTGAAAATCCCGAATGCTCCAATGACAATTCTGTTCAGAACCTCCACCGCCGAAAACTGTTTCCAAACTACCCTTCGGTGTCCCTAACTTATCCAAAAACTTTTCCAAACGAGCATCTACATATTCCAAATTTAAGGGAGCAACATAAGGGACCGTCACATCCACATCCTCCGGATAAAAATAACGGTGATAAATAGCCGTCTGTCCCCCCTTACTAATCCCCGTAGACACCCATTTAGAGGTAGGATACATACTCTTTTTAATCGCTTCAATAATCTCGTGTTGATCAGCCGCCGCCTGCTTTATCGTCAAATAATCCCAAGGAATTCCCCCTTCCGGCACACTCTCATCAAAAAAACGATGCTCAATGGTCAGTTGATTCCCTTTTAACAAATCAGCCAATTCCCCCGACTCTGCCGAACCGATGGAATAACCTTCCAACTCCACAATCACCGGTGCATTCAGTCCTTTATGTCCCAAGTACACTCTTTGTTTAAACACCCCTTTAGAGCGATCGCTATGATCAATAGGCTGTTCAAAATAAAATTGATAATAGCCATTGAACGACTTCACCTCCATCTTTTTAATATCACTGATCTGCGGGATTTTTTGCAATTTATCCATCATCTCGTCTGTGGCAAACGCCACGACTGAACAACAAACAACAAACAATAACAAACTTAACAACTTCTTCATAATTCACCTGTTTATTCTAAATAAATGACATTCAATCATCACTCTGATAGGCTAAAATTTCAAATAGCTTATTTTAAAATGATTACCAGCCCATAGACTAAAAAAAGTCAATAGACTCATTTAATTGCTCGCAAGATATAAAAAAGGAAGATAAACTTAAAACAAATATCAGCTTATCAGGATAACAAAATAAATTTAAATACAATCACACCCCCACCTCTTATAAAAATATACTTCGTTTAAAAGACATAAAAAAGATCTTCTATCATTTTTTCAGACTTAATATCTCATTGATTTCTTTGTAACCTCTTTCTCTATCAGAAAAATGAACCGTATGAAATCCCAATTGTCGGGCAGCCTCAATATTCGCTTCAAGGTCATCAATAAACAAAGAATCCTTAGGCACAACATCATAGCGTTCCATCAAAACTTCATAGATAGCTCGATCCGGTTTGATCACCTTCTCGTGAGCGGATATAATCTGTCCTTCAAAATAACTGAATACATCGCGTACCTTTAGATATTCATAAAATTCTATCGACATATTCGAAAGACAAAAAAGATGATACCCCCGATGCGATAAATCCTCAATAAGATCGACCGTTTTTGGAATATCATTCAAAGAATGTTTAATATACTCGACAAACTCCCAGCATTCCGCATCAGTACGTCCTGAAAATGCGCTCATTTCTTTCACAATTCCCGCTTGATCAACCATTCCTCGATCATATTCCCCCCAGTATTCTTGAAAAAATCCCCGCTGAAAAAGAATCTCCGGCATTTCCGGATCACCGGGATATTCATTCAATAAACGCTGCGGATTCCAATCCACAACCACTCCCCCTAAATCAAATACAATATTTTTCATATTCTTGTTATTTCTATTTAAAAATCTACGCTCTATCCCGATGATGCACCCATACAATGATAAAAAAAATAAAAGTACGGCTCAAAGAACTCAATAAATCACAATTTCATCCACAAACTGAAAACCGGAATGCTTCTTTGCAAACAACCTGACGTAACGTCCCCGTCCTTGAAAGCTCATCGTAAAATCCTTGATCACCAATTCCTTTTTATCCACCGCCACCTCATTCTTCACCCGCGCCACTTCTCGAAAATCCTTTCCATCCTCCGACACACTCACCGCCACATAATCCGGCAGATACACTCCCGGTCCGATCAACTGCATAAAGCCTGCCGACACATAGCTCAAATCACACACCCTGCCCATATCCACCACCACATCTACATTCGTCAGAAAGCCCTGCCATCGTCCATCGCTATAAGTCAAACCCCCTCGGAAACCATCCGTCAACGTAACCTCTTTGCTTGCCGGATAAGCACCGCTATAACGAGTACGGTACGCCACTTTATGACCGATCCCCCGATGATAGTCCACCCTCATCATCGACTCCCCTCCTTTTCCACCTTCATCATACACTGCCGCCCGAACCACTGCCGAATCCTTCACATAAAAAGGCTTCGTATAAACCTGTTCCTCCCCATCGTTCAAACGGTATCGAATTTCCGGACGATAACGCTCCGTATCAAACCACACCTTCATCTGCTGCTTGCTCTCCTCCGGTTCCGTCAGAATCTCCACCCGATCGCTCGGTTTAAAAGCATTTACTCCTCTCGCCCTCAGCAAAGCGACGTGCTTCTCCACCCGTCTTTTAAAATCCTCCCGATCGCGCCGTGCTTCAGGCGACCAGACCACCTCCGCTAATGCCAACAGACGAGGGAAAATCATATACTCAACGTGCTCTGAGGTAGTTATATATTCCGTCCATACATTCGCCTGCGCCCCAAGAATATGACGCGCCTCCTCCGCCGACAAATCTTCCGGCACCGGATGATACGAATAAGTTTTAAGATAAGGTGTAAACCCACCGATCGCATAAGGCTGTGTCTGAGGATCCGCCTGATAACTATCAAAATAACAAAACGCCCCCGGTGTCATCACCACATCGTGTCCCATACGTGCCGCTTCAATACCGCCTTTTTCCCCCCGCCACGACATCACCGCCGCCTCCGGAGCTAATCCTCCCTCTAATATTTCATCCCAACCTATCAACTTACGTCCCTTTGACTTCAACCATTTCCCCACCCGACGGACCATATAACTCTGCAATTCCGCCTCATCCTTCAAATGCTCCTCCTTTATTCTCTTTTGACACTTCGGACATACTTTCCAAGCCGCTTTTGATGCCTCATCCCCTCCCACGTGAATATATTCCGAAGGGAAAAGAGCCAATACCTCTGTCAACACCTCCTCAACAAACTCAAAGCATTTTTCATTCCCCACACAAAACTCCCCATTCCGATAAGGCTTCCCCGTACATCCCAATTCAGGATACACCGCCAACACCTCCTCCGAGTGGCCCGGCATCTCTATTTCCGGAATCACCGTCACCTGACGTGCCGTAGCGTATGCCACCACCTCCCGAATTTCATCCTGCGTATAATACCCACCATAAGCCCCCGCTGAATCACACGTCACATACCGCCGATCTCCATTCCACCAGCCCAGATAATCCTCTTTTGCTCTCCACGCTGCCCGTCGTGTCAATTCCGGAAACTTCTTTATCTCAATGCGCCACCCCGCCGCATCCGTCAAATGCCAATGCAAACGGTTCAACTTATAAAAAGCCATCCAATCTATACACTTCATCACAAACTCTTTCGGGAAAAAATGCCGGGAAACATCCAAATGCAATCCCCGATAAGGAAAAGCCGGTCGATCCACAATCTGCATCACCGGCAATCGCCACCCTTTTTCTTTTTCATCCAAAAATTGAGGATCCGCTAATAATTGTCCCAAAGTCTGTATCCCATAAAACACCCCCTTCACATCTCCGCCAATAATATCCAGCCCATCGGGAGTAATCTCCAAACGATAGCTCTCACTCACCCGATCCGTCGCTTCCTCCTCCACACGCAGGCGGATCATCTTCCCCCTCTTTTTTACCGACTGCAATTGATACCCGCACTCCCCCAACATCATCGCATTCAGCAACTCTCCGCACCGTTCTAATTCCTGTCCTTCATCCATCTCCATTCCCACTCCCTGATCAAGCAAAAATACACCTTCTCCAAAACTCACCTTTTCCGGTACAGGAATAAGCTGTAACTTCAATGTCCCTTGTCCATTTGATTCACTGCAAGCAACAAATATTCCCAGCCATACTAAACATACAATACTAAATCTCATAAAAACATTTCAATGATTCACTATGCAAAAATACACAAAGCATAGGATTACACACACATTTAAGGCATAATAATAAAAACGCTTCCCACTAATTGATTGATTCCCAATATTCTATCAAAACAAACAACTCCTTTCGCAAGAATAAAATATTCTTACGAGAACCATTTCAGAGAAATAATAAAAAAAAACAACTCTTTTTTTTGGAGGTTTTCAGAAAATATCTACCTTTGCACCCGAGTTCTTTGCCTAGGTGGCGGAATTGGTAGACGCGCTGGACTCAAAATCCAGTGATAGCAATATCGTGCGGGTTCGATTCCCGCCCTGGGTACAAATAGGCAGTAAAACCCGTTGAAAATCAACGGGTTTTTTTTGTAGAAACAATAAGCGGAACACTATCTTTTTTCTAACTTTGCGCGGTCGGAAAAAAATTCCGAATATCAGCTTTTATATTTCATTTTATATTTTTACCCGAACCAATGATCTCAGTAGACGGACTTACAGTAGAATTTGGCGATAGAGCCTTGTTTAAAGACATATCATTTCAAATCAATGAAAAAGACAGGATCGCCCTGATGGGAAAAAACGGTGCGGGTAAATCCACTTTATTAAAAATAGTAGCCGGCGAGCAAAAAGCCACCAGAGGCAACGTCTCGGTCCCCAAAGAGGCTGTGATCGCTTATCTGCCGCAACATTTGATGACTGAGGACGGACGCACGGTATTTCAGGAAGCCTCGCAGGCATTCTCCCATCTGTTTGAAATGGAAAAACAGATTGAAGAGCTGAATCGCCAATTGACGGAACGCACCGATTATGACTCACCGGAATATTACAAACTGATCGAGGATGTTTCCACCCTCAGCGAAAAATTTTATAGCATCGACCTCACCCATTTTGAAGCGGACGTCGAAAAGACCTTACTCGGTCTGGGCTTTAAGCGGGAAGAGCTACACCGCCAGACCAGCGACTTCAGTGGAGGATGGCGGATGCGCATTGAATTGGCGAAGATGTTATTAAAAGACCCGGATGTCCTTTTATTAGACGAACCCACCAACCACTTAGACATTGATTCCATCCAATGGCTCGAAGATTTTTTAATCAATAACGGCAAAGCCGTCGTCGTCATTTCGCACGACAAAACCTTTATCGACAACATCACCACCCGCACCATTGAGGTGACGATGGGACGCATCTATGACTACAAAGTGAATTACTCACAATATCTCATCCTACGGCAGGAACGACGTATGCACCAACAAAAAGCCTACGACGAACAGCAAAAGATGATCGCAGAGACGCAAGAATTTATCGAACGTTTCAAGGGCACTTATTCCAAAACCCTACAAGTGCAGTCGCGTGTGAAAATGCTTGAAAAGATGGACATCCTCGAAGTGGATGAAGAAGACACCTCCGCCCTGCGACTAAAATTTCCGCCTTCCCCCCGGGCAGGCAGTTATCCCGTCATTGCCGAAGATTTATCCAAACATTACGGACCACTGGAAGTATTCAATCACGCCGGCTTCACCCTCCAACGGGGAGAAAAAGTGGCATTCGTCGGGCGAAACGGAGAAGGAAAATCTACCTTAGTCAAATGTATTATGGGCGAAATAACCGATTACATCGGCAAGCTGACTCTCGGTCATAACGTACAGATCGGCTACTTTGCACAAAATGCCGCCTCACTGATGGATGAAAGTCTTACGGTCTATCAGACGGTGGATGAAGTCACTCCCTTAGAATTAAAAAGCAACACAAAAAACCTGTTGGGCGCATTTATGTTCAGTGGCGACGACATTGATAAAAAAGTAAAAGTCCTTTCGGGAGGAGAACGCACCCGTTTGGCAATGATCAAACTCCTGCTCCAACCGGTGAATTTGCTGATTTTAGACGAACCCACCAACCATCTTGACCTAAAGACCAAAGACATTTTGAAAAATGCCTTGATTGATTTCGACGGAACTGTGATTGTCGTTTCGCACGACCGTGATTTTCTAAATGGATTAGTCACTAAAGTATATGAATTTGGCAACAAAAAAGTGACCGAACATTTAGAAGACATCAACGGTTTCCTCGCCAAGAAAAAAATGGAAAATCTCCGCGAAATTGAAAGCCTGAAAAAGAAATAAACAAACTCTTTCCACAACAAACCTTTCGCCGGCA
>JAVXFZ010000024.1:0-37071 GCA_036657595.1 Odoribacter sp.
GATAAGGTCCTCGATCCCCTACAATATGGAATACATTCACGGGACTCACACATTGTGTCGTTAGATCTTTCGCTAAAATCTGATACTCACCGGCAGTTTGCTGCTTTTCAAATGTTTTGATTCCAGGACCTTCCACCGAATCCAAATCCACATTCTTTAATCGTAAGTAATAACGTACATTGGTCTGCAATCCCCCTACTTCTACGGTGGTTTTCACTTGCACCGCTTGTTGAGGAGGTGTGACACAATAATGAATGTCAGAAATATCCAAATTTCTCGGCAATGGATTCACTTTGACCGACTGATCCAAGTAAACATCACAATTCCCTCGTGTCGCCCGAATCATATAAATTCCTGCAGGACGGGGAAAAGCTTTAAACGATTCGTCCAAACCACTTCCCATCAACATATCTTCAACTCGATTGGTCGGGGAGATCAATTCATATTTCACACCCTTTTCTGTCTTCAAAACCGTGATGGTTATCTCACTACCTTCACACACAGGTCCGTGAGCATTTGCCACGACCGCAAGAGAAATATCAGGATCCTGAGCCCGGCTGACCTGAAACGGTCGTTCTAACCAACAAGAGCCCAATTCACCCAATCGCTCCATCCGAAAGAAATAAGGAGCTTGTGTATATAATTTATGAAATTGAACTTCAGGCTTTTTAATCGTTTCCAATACCGTACCTTTAGCAGATACGATACTATACTGCATATTATCCGCCACACTTTTCAATTGTAGTGCCACTCCGAAATCTCCAAAACAATAGGTTGTATCCACTATTTCTGCGTCTGTCGGCGGAGCAATAAATTCAATACTATCCAAATAAATAGAACATACTTTATCTCCAATAATATGATCCACCCTCACCCTATACATACCGGGATCGTGAACCGGCTGATGAACAGAGAATGCAAGTGCATCTCCTTGCGCATTGTTATATCGTTGTCCATATTCCCGATTGGCAAGTCCCGGAGCTCGATATTCCAATATATAATTCATTCCTTTTTGTGTTTTTGGCATTCGGATGACCTCTTCCTGATCTAATTGAACACAACGCACACCGGGAACATCAATAGCTACTTTTTGCGGACTCGGAGATAGTTTGATGAAAACACTATCAAGAACTTCTACTCCATCACTGACTGTCAAAAACCAAACATAATCAGATTTTTCAGGCTTATAGATCACGTGATTCAAACTCGCTAAATCGTGTTCACGATCATACCATCGATAGGTATGCGGTCCATCTCCCCCTTCTGCCCATCCACATAGTTCTGTCCGTTCGCCGATACAAAGCGAAACACTATCCACACGAAGTTCACATTCAGAATTTCGGATTTCAGCTTTCAAAGGTTTACGAAGCACTTCTATCCAAATACTATCTTTCTTATGCTGCCCCATACTGGTCACATCTAAATAAAGATAACCCGATTCTCGTGCTTGAAACTGTACGTGCTCTTTCCCTTCCGGAAAAACAGTGCCGACACCATCTGCTGTCACAAAACTCCAAGCATATTTATAGGTATAATCGCCTCCGTCAACACTTGAACAGAAAAATTGTTCATCATTGCGATAAACCATTGTATCCACAGCTTCTATCCCCGTACAACAATAATATAAATCGTAATAATTCCTCCACGATCCTTCATAAAATATTTTCTCTGTTTTTTGAAAAGAGCAACCACTATGCGTATGGCTATGATAAAACAACCAACAATTCGTATCGTTACATCCGGGACCGTGAGTATCATGTCTGTACCCTCCTTTATCTGAACACCCGCAAGGACAGAAAGGCACATAAAAATGTTTGTGTTCTTTGGAAAAAATAATTTCAGCATCCAATTTTTTACCGGTCACCTTCACTTTTACCTCATCCATTTTCGAACATCCCAATGCGTCGGTAGCCGTCACCTGATAAGTAATATCCTGATAGATCGGTACCGTTGTCGGATCTTTAAAAGGATTCGGAGTTCCTTCTGTTTCATTGGTGATCTGATAATCATCCTGAAACGATTTCGGACAATAATAAAGATCATAATATTTCCTCATTTCACCTCGCCACAAAATTCTTTCTGTCTTCTGATAAATACAACCGTATTTCTTCGGATCCCAAGTGTGATATAAATAAGGACAAGAAGTCGGATTAGACGCACATTGCGGTCCGTGCACATATTCGTGATAATTCGGGTAATCTAACGAACATTGACAAGGACAAAATGGTATATAATACTGTTTGTGCCACTGAGTTGTCGGAGAGGTCACCAATCCCCATTCTATCATCTCCTTGGGCTTCCATTCAATTGCCATCGGCTGGGCATAAGTACCCGACACATCCACGTGCAAATGAGTTCTGCCTCCTCGATCTAAAAATAATTCTGCAGGAACTGTCACGGCTTGAAATTTACTAGCCCCTACCAAAAAACGATCCTCCAACCGAACCTTACACTGTCCGGTCGCATCATAAGCATCCACAATATAAGTAGCGTTACTGAGAGGCAAAATAAACTTCATATCGCTCCCCGTTCCTTTCTTTTCCTCTATAAGTCTTTCCGGAAAATCTTTTAAAAGTCGATAGGTGACATCCAACTCTGATTTTTCAACAATTAATTCTTTATAAGTAGAAACATCGCCATCACAAATCGCTCCATTCCCACTAATTTTCACCTGTGTAGGAGTTAAAGCATCTACTACTTTCACCGGCTTTGATTCAGACATACATCCCCATTGATTTTTTACAAGCAAGGTATAACTACCGCCCCCCAGTAATGACCAACGTATGGGGGAATAACGCAAGGATTGACCATACGCTACCCCTTCCTTTTTTAAAATATACTCCGAGCCGTTTTCATAAGCATCCGCCTCCAATTGTACCAGTTCATTATCTAAACTACAATTTATCAAATCATTATGAACAGCCAACAAATTATACCGACGGGGGGCTGGACGAAGTATCACTGAATCATCTAATACCATATCACGGGTACAACCATTCATCAGATTTTGTGCCACCACTTTATACCTACCTTCATCCAATCCGTTCCATTCTTTCACTTCACCGGGTTGGGGTGAATTTACACTTCCTCCTAAAAACATCAAATATTTATACCATTCATAATCAGCTGTTTTATATTTACGGTATAGTTTATACTGCACCTTATCCTCCCAATTCGTCATCACCAAATTAGCCCCGGGATTGTTCTGACAAGACTCATTGAGCATCACCAATCGCCCCGAAGCGGGAGAAGGTTTCAAAATGACATCCACCGGATTCTTCATCTGTTGAACACAACCATTTGAATCCAATCCGGTTATATAATAATGGCCCGAAGCCATTTCTTTAAATTGAATCGTATCTCCGGTACCCTTGAATTCATTCATTTTTTCATCCGGATCTCGATACAATGAATACATCACATTCGTATCAGATCCTATCATATTAAAAGCACCCGTCGCATTGTGTCCATCACAATATTCTCCACCCCCCTCTATTTTAAAGGTTTGTATCTTAGCGACTTTTAAGAAAGAACATTGCACTTCACTCCCACACATATTTTCAACCTGTACACAATATTGAGCGTCCACATTGATATCACCCGCTTTCACGTGTACAATATTCTCCTCCGAAGTCGCAAAAACCCGATCATTACACAACCAACGATAACGAAGAGGCATCGTACCGGTCGCATTAATCATCAACTGCTGATCTTCACCTGCACAAAGTAACATATTATAACCATTCAGCCCCTTAATAATACGAGCCGGCTCATTCAACTTCAATTCGGCAGCCTCACTGATCACACTGCCACATCGATTATAAGCCTGAACATAATAATATCCGATTTCTTCCGGTTTGATATTAAAAATAGACAGCTTATTCAGCGTACTTCCAGCTATTTTCTTTTCATCGTCATACAAAAAATGATCATTAAACCTCCAACGCACACTATCAGGTGTGACATTCCCAAAACGGATATTAATTTCAACCAAAGAATCACCCACACATACCGGTTTTAATAACAACGGTTGTCGCATAATATCCGGCAATGGATCTAGCGTAACTTGTATCGGACGAGCAGAGGAATGCCGAAGACATACATTATGAGCATAACAAATATAATTACCCGCCTGTTCGGCATTTAAAGTATCAATTTGTAAGATATTTCCGACAATAGGAGTCGGCTCTCCATTATGGTACCAATAATATTTAACATTTTCTCCTACCGCCTCACACGAAAGCACCACCTTCGCTCCCTCACAAACCAACGTATCCGGAAATTCTTTTCCGGCAGTGAAATCCGGATGCTGATGCACCTCCAAACGACTCACCTCACTCGTATCCCGTCCGCAATTATTCTCCACCTCCCACACATATTCTCCGACCATACTTTTATCTACGCCATTAATGGTATACTGTGATTGCCCCGTCGACAGGGTAGCAATATCCTGATAGACCAATGGGTTTGTATTTGTCACCCGCACTTTTTTCAACGTGTAGTGATAAACTCCCCCCCCGGCAACTTTCACCCGCAAATCGACACTGTCCCCCTCACAAGCGATGATCTTATGATCAATTACATTCATTGTTTCCACCGTCACTGGCATATAAACCGGCATAAAAGCTGAATCCCTCAATGTTCCACATTCGTTGGATACGGTCACGCCATAAAGACCTTCATCCTCCAAAGAAAGTGGTTGGATTGTCAAAGTTCCTGTATTGTGTTTTTCAAGATCAAAAAGAATGCGTTCACCGGTCACCGTATCCAATTTCCACCAAGTATAACTCAATAACTTTTCATCCAGACAACTCACCGCAATTGCCAAATTACGACTGCGATGTCCGGCACATTCCCAACTGACACTACTACCAATAGAAGAGACCAATTGGGGAGCACTGCTCATCGCCACCCGAAAGGTATCACTCAGCGTTTCTCCGCATCCGTTAAAAACAACACAACGATAAACACCATCATCCCTTAATTTATCAGGCGTGCGAACCACCAAACGATCTGTCTTCACACCAGTGAGATACAGATTGTTTTCCAAATCGTGAAAAGCAT
The DNA here is from genome assembly GCA_036657595.1 of Odoribacter sp. Classification (GTDB taxonomy): domain Bacteria; phylum Bacteroidota; class Bacteroidia; order Bacteroidales; family Marinifilaceae; genus Odoribacter. The sequence goes on from JAVXFZ010000024.1 coordinate 5,065, forward strand.
TTGCGTCATATTTCTGCCATTTATATTCCCGCTCGGTTCCGTCAGCCTTGATCCACATTACAATACTATCGTTGATACACTCAATGTTCTGTTGCCCATATTCTATAACAATCGGTAAAAGACAAGATGCAGCAAATCCATCATCCGCACCTCCTCTATAAAGATCTCCACTTCCTACAACAGGAGGAAGAGCCAATAAAGATAAAGGTAAGGGTCTTGCCGAAAGTAGCACCGAATCCGATACATATTGCTGCTTTCCGAAAGCTGTCAAGGCTTGCAGAAAAACAAGAATCAGGATACAAAATTTTTTAGCACTCATATCATTTTTTTTAATGAGTTATTTTATGGGCTTCGCCTTGATACAACGCACAGGGAAAAACATATCCCCAGACGCCGGGACAACTTGTGTATCAGGATAATCAGGATCTGGTACTTTATCCGTTTTTTGCAATTTTCCATCTCCGGAAATCGTCATCAACCAAATTGCATATTGATAATTAATCGAATTGTTATCTTTATAAATAACAGGCCAATAGTACTTTCCCGGCACCGGGAAGAGATAAGAAGTCTGAAATCCTAAAGGCAAACCTTTGAATCCATCCGCCACCTTTGTTCCGGCTAAACCACTGATCAAAGCATCTACTTCTCCCATAATCGGCACATAAAAACCGGGAGGACATAGATTAGAAGCTCCCCCCACCGTATTTTCACTGCTTAGTTCTGAAGCCAAATCATTAAAATCATACATCTGCACCGAACTTCCTCCGGGATCTTGCTGACTAAACATTGTCTTTTTCATTACAGGCTCCTTCAACCAACAACGACAATCCGGCATCTTCATACCGTGGTAGGTAATCGTTTGACCTGACTCATCCACATCTGTCACAATGGCAGGACAATCATCCGCAGCATAAACCGCATCAACGTTGACATATGCAATTCCTTGCACCGGACAACCACCAAGATAAGCATTGCATCGAATTTCATAATTCCCGGCTTGCGGAAATTCAATTCGATTCGGTGTATATTCTGCCGTATCTACTTTCACTGTCATACTACCGATAGCCACATTCTTATCCACTCTTTCCCATAACATCGAATCGACAGGAGTCTCAACACGCCCCACCAATGAAGTCATTTTATCACAGCCATCAATAGTTGCTTGCAAAGGTAAAAAATTCGGAACCCCCAATAATGTTAAGCTTACTTCATTACTATATCCTTCTCCCATCGAAGTGGTACTTTTTCGACGATATTTCCGAGACGCCATTTTTGTCGTTGTATTCCAATGTTCTGTCAGCGATAAGGTTCTATCACACTTCCCTACTAAAGGAAGCCATCCCGATCCTTGGTCCTCTTCCCATTCATACAGAATCGATGCGTCTTCACCCGAACCCGTATCTAATTCTTTTACTACATAAGGAACAGCGGAACACAAAACAGCCGTATCTCTAAATTCATTGTTCTGCAAACCTATTCTTCCGGCTTTTATCGTCAAGAAAGGAGCCGTACGCACTAAACGGAAAGTAACCTCAGGACTGCGAACAAGCTCGATCTTTTCAGGAGCCATCTGCGGCACAGCAAAAAAATTATATTTCAACCGACCCGATACCGCTAACTCCCCTTTATCCGTACTGGCATAACTTCCCCCCCGAAGACCGTAAGCTGCTAACGTATCAGGCCAAGCGCGTACCGGTAATGTCACTGAACGATTAACATCGTAATATTCAGAATAGCTTGTTTTTTGAAAAGTTGTCGAAATATAAAAAGAATCCTGCAACATAACAGTTGCTCCCCAACGATCTCGAAAAGGTGTCGATTTCGAACGATGCACCACAACACTATGACTATACGGAGGAACACTTACGCTTCCGTACCAATTAAGCACCGTATCATTCGACCAAGAAATAACCTCTGATAGTAAACTTCCATCTCCTCCTATTCCAACCATCTTATTCCCTTCAATGGCATTACAACACATTTCAGACAAATTTCCGGTCATATCCAGCATTCCCCAATACGTCGCTCCCGTATTACTCATAAAAGTTGTATTCTCGCGCGCAAATGAACCACACCGTACTGGAGCAGTATATCCCTTATTAGCATTTACATTAGCCGTACCTGCCATTATTTCTTGAACTGTACCTCCCGTACCCGTGACCACTCCACCCCTTGCATAGTTTAACGATTGTCCATTCCAAGCATATTGAAATCCCGTCGGCATAGCATCAGGATTCCGCATCCGGCAAGCCTTTTCATATTCCAATTCCGTCATCAATCTCAGTCCTACCCAATCCGCATAAACTTTGGCATCTTCAGGAGTTAGGTAATTACAAGCGATGGTCTTCCCATCTCTCGAACTATTGTAAATACCATCATCCTGATTTAGATTATGCCCAAAAATCACCGCTGTATCTCCGTGGTTACCGATAGAATTAGCCCCCTTTGTCTTCCGTTTCTCTAAGATAATCCCATTGCGCGCTGCCGGCGGTAAATTATTATTCTCCTCAAAAGCATATTGTCCTATCGACAATTTGTCTAAATCATTTCTTATCCTTTTCTTTTGCTCGCCGTATGGCAATTTATTCAGAAAATAAACATATTGTTCCTGTGAAATCTCATACTTCATACCGTAAAATCCTTCATATCCTTTAGGATATAAACGCTTTAACTCTACTGGATTTTTTTGTAAATCTTGCTGATTGCCCCACCGAACCCGACAAGACTGAGCTTTTTCATTCTCTACTAAATAAGGGGTATTACTCTCTGAAGAAAAAGCATTTGTTGAAAAACCATCCCCTATATAGAATAAGCCTCTGGGCACAAAGACCATCTCAATAGCAGCCACCGATATATCTATTTTACCACTTTTAAAATCATCATAAGTGGCTTGATAAAAAGGTCGCAAATCACCTTCATTGATATCCACCAACAAACGAACCATTGTGGAGGCCTGACCGGCTCCCGTCGTATTCCGGTAAACAAACAATCCAACTCCCTGCTCTCCCGTATTAGCTACCGAATAAGAATATCCGGGGTCTACTCGATGTCCATTTTGCTTAATACAAAGATGACGCCAAGGTTCTTCAACATCTATCCGCCTATATTTAATAAAAAGATAAACAGCATCCCAATTCTCTCCAACTTTCCAAGAATTATCCCATTGCAGCGGAAAACTAAGCATCACAGTATCTTTTCCTAATCGACCCACCACCTTCACCTTATCTGTAATCCGGACATTGTTAGCCTCTGCCTGCATCAGGCAAAAACCAATCAGAATCATTAATAAAGTTAGTCTTGATTTCATCGTATATCTATTATTATTTATTAACCTGTAAATATACATTAATTTTCTGGAATTTCTGAGAAATAATTCCTATTTCTGTAAACAACAAAAGCATCATCAGTTGGATCTTCTGTGATCGCATTCACATCTATCATATTTACTTGCCATTTCACCACACCATCAAAATTTACATCATAGAGATAATATCCCTTCTTCGTCTGAGTATTCCGATACTGAATCTCGGTGGGGTTAGCAATCGTAATTAAACTGTTGTTCAATATATTACCGACAGCCATTCCCCAAATATGATTTCCATCTACCACATCTAATTCCTTCGTATGCCGACCTAAATCAGCATCCTTTGTATAGATATTTTGTGGATTGCTCAGATCAATCAATTCCGCCCGCTCCGGTTCTGTAAAAATAATAAATTTACGGGAGGCGATCGTCAAATGATTCCGATGCTTTATCACTATATGATAAGCATTTCCTTCCAACAAAGAGAAATTCTCTCCGATCACAGCCAACAAATCCTGACCATTTCGATTGATGACGTATCCATCATCCCGCAACAACAAAGTATCCCTCACAACAGCCGCTCCATCCGGTTCTTTTCTCAATTCCATCACCACCCAATCAATAATTTGCTTTCCTCCCTCCAATATAGGCATTTTATCCATTCCCTTCAATGGTAACAGAGCTGAAATCTGACTCTCCATTTGTTTACTTGCCGTAGAATAAGCTCCCTGTAAAAATACTTTTACACGCAAGAAACCCGTTTCCGTATAACTTACCTTTCTCGTTTCTACCAATTCCTCCGGAATACGACAATAATTATCTGCTATGGAAAATTGGTAAGTTCCTTCCGCCGCATTATTATAAGTAGCAGTCTGCTCTTTATAGGTATAAGTTTCTGTTGTCGTATTTCCTTTTAATGTTTTTAAAACTGTTAATGTCCAAGGATTTCCACCGGACAATTCCGTCACCCTAAAACTCACCGTTCCCAGCTGAGGTATAACAAAATCACGTATATCGGATGTCCAAAGTCCTCCATTATACAAGTTATGACGAGTTTCCACCTTCATCACCGGACGTTCACGCATAGTCACCACTTTTTTTACATTCGGTACTGCCGGATCAAGCCCACAACCATATTTATCTCTCACGGCAATTACTTCATAAGTTCTCGTGCGAATATTGTTATTATTAAATACATTATAAGTACAATTACCTTTCGCATCCGCCATTTTCCTTAAATTGTTATAAAAAGATTCCCGACCATTCAAATCAATTTCTTTCATATTAATAGTCAACTGTAACGGTGCATCACCAGCTGTATGAATCACTAAATCTGTTGATTCTCCCGGACAAAGATTGTCACCCGAAGAAATAGAAACAACCGGTAAAGTATCCCGATGAAATACAACAACAGCCGAATCCATACAATTGTAAGCTGTTGTAGTTACATACTTAATCCGATAAGCTCCGGGCGTATAGGCTAACAATGTATTTGTCGAAATCTTATTATTCACATAATAAGCTCCTCCGGCAACCGTTGGCTTTAACAATGTAGCAAAATCAACCACCTGACAACCACCGAAAACATCCGTAGACAAACTACTAAATGAAACACGATCGGGTAAATGAACAATCACCCCACCCGTTGTTGGAGCGATAAGCCCTTCACACCCAACTCCGGTTTCCACAATCCGACGAATCCGGTAGCGTTCATTTTTCATCGGCTTAAATCGTAAAGTCGTCACGGAGGTATTCAATAACATCGGATATTCTCCTATTTCCACTGCTGGCTGCTGATCGCTTTCTCGTATTAATTCCACCGCCCAAGGACCTTGTCCCTTATCAATCGTAACAGTTAATTCTGCATCCATACCGATACAACCTTCGCTATTTCCGGACAAAGTGGCTGTAAAGCGATCGTAATAAGTAGCTGTCAATACAGAAGTGGGGGTACTTTCCACACATCCGCCCGCGTTACCGGTCAATGAAATCAATTTATAAATACCGGCAGTTTTCAACACCAAGGTATCTGTCATTTGTGTAGCTAACTCTCGAAGTTGAGGGGTTCCATCATTCAAGGTATACTGATAAACAGATGGAAGCACTCCATATTCAAGTTTCACGACCGTTCTGGCTTCTCCCCCTTCACAGAATCTTACGCTCGATTCTTCAAATCTCACTCTTGCATTCGGAATCACTCGCACCACCGCCGTATCGCTATAAATCGCTTGACAGTGGTTAGATACTTCACACCATAGACGACAACTATCATCTTGTGGCGTAAAATCCTTCAATGTCATTGTCGATTCCGATTCAAATCCATCCGCTTTAAATATATTTGGATATTCAACCGTGCTACTCCCTTTCAATTGTTTCATCCAACGATAAGTCAGATTTCCCCCCTTCGCTTTCAACTTAAACGTCAAACTGCTATTTTCACAAATCGTCGTGTCACGCAAATCACCCCAAATGACAGGAATAGAGTCCACCTGCACCTTGGTGGTATCCGTAAACGCCAAACCACAAGCATTCGACAGTTTACAATAATAATATCCCGCAACATTTCGATCTTGCGGAAGTGATAAGACACAAGAATCAACTGCCAATAATTTCTCTGTCGTTTCTTTCAACGGACGATAATACCATTGATAACTTTCACCTTCCAAGTCTGCCTGTTTCAATCTAAACTCTGCCAACTTATCTTTTTCAGCACAAAGCATCGTCTCTACCCCCAATTTTTGATACACGACCGGTTCATCTATCCGAATAGTCATTCCCCGCTGCATCGGTTTTAACGGATCTGAGCAAGCATTTGAATAACGAACAAAATAATTAATATTATTCTCTGCAATCGTAGCTGTAATAGGTCCAAAAGTATTACCGCTTTCACCCACATAATTATTCGCCCGATACCATTTATAAATAACTCGCTGACTCGGATTGGTTCGTATCATCAATCGAATATCACTATTCTTACAATAATGTTTCAGCGAATCAGTCACCTCTATCACTTCTATCGGCTGATCCACATAAATATTTTGTAAAGGAATATCGGCACTGCTACTGCAAAGATTCTTTGCAACAACTGAATACAATCCACTATCAACACGCTGCAAATTTCCGATTTCATATTTATTTCCTCGGACATTCAGTTTCTTGCCATTCAAAAACCAATCCACCGTATCTCGACTTTCCAATTCCAAGGTATAGGCAGAACCCACACACAATGCCTTCTTCACAGTCCCTTTCCAAACAACATCAGGGTGTCTATTAAATTCTAAGCGACAAGTGTCATACAAACCGCCACAAGAAGTAAAGGCATTACAAACATATAAACCGGCAGCATCACTCCGAACATTGTTCAATTTCAAGATACGCTCGGAGGAAAGAAGCTGATCAGTTCCGACCTTTTTCCATCTATATTCTTCAGCAATAACCGTACTGGGAATAGCAACATTGGCTGGGTCCTCACAAATCAATACATCTGCCATTGGTTTATCCTGAATCACCACTGCACGGACTTTTATCAATATGGGGGCAGCCGTGTACTCACTACATTGATTTGACACCTTACACCGGTAACTTCCTACATCTGCATTGGTAACACTATCTATCGCATAATATCGCTTCAAACCGACAATACCCTGATTCTCCTTCATCCATTCATAATTCAACACCCCTCCTTTTGCATCAATCGTCAAGCGAAGATTCGATCCCATACAGACATCCTGATCAGGAGTCTGAATGGAGACACTCACCAATCCTTCTGCAATAATGCTAACCTGTCCGGTCATCGGTTTACTACAACCGGTCTCTTTATGAGTTGCCGTCACCGTATAAATATACCCATCCAAATCACCTCCGGCAGCATTCACATAATATTTACCTTCCAATCCCGACCATTTCTGAGCCCCTCCATTTCCCTCAAAATTCATTCCAACCGCCACACCATTACGGAATAATTTATAAATAACATTTGATTCTGTGCCATTCAATTTCACTGCACCCGAAGGAGTTTTCTCAGCTTTTATCCCCTCACTACAATAGCTCGCTCGAACACTCTCCAAATTAAAGACTTTCAATGGTGTCGGCACAGCTATCTTCACTTCATTCAGCATCTCCGACTCACATTTATCTCCCACCACCGAACGAGCAGTCATATAATAAACCCCTGTATCCTGCACTTGGAAGGTCAACATCTTACCCGTACCAATCTGAATAGGTGCTGCCAATTCTGCCGGCTTGCTACGACGATACAAAGCATATTCCACTTCTTCTTGACTGGAACTCAATGTCAGCGATCGTACTTCCGGATATTCGCACATATAAGCACTCCCCTCTAATTTCAACTCATACTTTTGTGGCAAAGCGATCTCTCGAACATTGATTCTCTTCTCTGTCGGACAATTTTTAATCGCTCTATCCTTCGCTACAATAGAATAAAGACCAGACAAAAAGAAAGTAGTATTGTTCTCATTTTTAAATATCAAATTTCCGCCTGTTCCGGGTTGATCGATCAGGTATCGATTTTGATTCGATACGACTTGATAGAGAGTATAATCCACTCCGGGAGGATTTAGGGTCGCATCCGACAAAACGGTATTTTTAACAATCAATTCTACCCCTTTCCCTTTAGCACAATATCCGAGGTCTTGCTCCACCTCCAATGTCGGACGCAACAGAACTGTCAGAGCAACGGAATCTTTCAACAATTCACTACATTGATCCGAAGCCAAAGCCCTCACCCGATATATGCCGGCAGTCTTCACTTGTCCCAAAGTCAGCGGTCCTCCATCTACATTTGTCAGAAACACACCCTCTGCCTTATCTTTCACTAAACAATATTTATTACCGATCTGCGTTCGGTTGATCCGGATAGCCAACGAGTCACCGGAACAAATTGATACCAACTGTTCTCCCTCTATTAAAATGGACACATCCGGTTTTTCACCCAACAACGGACCCCGTATATACAAACGGCATTTCTCTTTATTTTCAGCAATAATATCATATTGACCCAAACGGTGCTGCGGTTTAAAAGTTGTTACATCACTGGGAGCCCATCTGGAAAGAGTATCTACCGGTACTCCATTTACCCGTAAATAATAATTAACATAGGGTTGCTTCCTTTGCTGTATTCTGACTGTAACAGAAGCGATTTCTCCCGAAACGATACAAGTATCTTTTGTTGTCACAATCGGATCATACATATCTAAGGGGGCTATTAATTCCACCGTATCAATGATCGCAGAACAGCCCGTAGCTTGAATCGTTGCCCGGACATAATAAATCCCTTTCCCCCTATAAGATCCCAAATTCAACTTATTACCGGTCCCGGCAATAGATTTCGACAATAGATTGGGACCCCAATTTCCCTCTTTATCATCGTAACCCAAATTATACTCAACCTGTTGTTGACTACCGGACAACATCAATTCCAAAGGAATATGCTTATTTAAATCCATTGAATCTTGACAAATATATCGTTTGCCTTCCAACACCTTAAAATGCTCCGGTCCAAGAGCGGCTTTCACCTCTACGGTTGCCAGTTCCCGAACCTCTCCACATTCATTCATCCCTTTTAATAGATACACTCCTCCCGAAATACTTTTATTACCAACGGTATCCCAAGTAATCAACGGATCATCGGTTGCCTGAATCGTCTTACTGTTTTTATCGCCCCAAGAAACAAAATAACTCCACCCCTTCACCGCATTCAACAAAGCCAATTTCACTCGGGCATCTTTACTTCCCTCACAATAAGTACCTCGAACTTCAAATAAAGCAACCGGTGCCTCCGAAGCAATCACCACTTTTCCATCCATCCAAGTTCCACACTCCGATCCTACCCGATTCGCATACACCTCATAAGTTCCCGCTACATTGATCTCTGCAAATTCAAGGATACCACCCGTTCCTCGCACCGGACCGGAAACGACAAACAATTGATTCATATAAAGGGTATATTCCACACTATCACCCTGACTACCATTCAAACGAATTCTGGCACGGGTATCACAATTACTACCGATCGTATTCACAACAGGAAATACATCCGGCAATCCGATTTCCCGAATACGCACTTTGCCCACCGTATCCCGACAACCCGTTGCCGGATAAATACCGGTGATCGCATAATTCCCAACCGGACTAATTTTAAAAGCACCGGAATTTAAAGAGGTGATAGAATCATATTTCAAATTTTCCTGTTGCAAATAATATTTTGCTTTGGGATCCAACAAACTCACTGTGATGGAAGCACCCCGTTCCGTTCCTGTGGCTGCCGGATTATAACAATAAACACCATCAATGGCTTTCACTTGACCCGGCACAGGAGAGATCTTTATCCGATCGGCAAATACAGCTTCACACAATCCTGAATGACGGGCTGAAATCTCGTAGATACCGGCTGATTTCCGTTTACGAAAGACCAACTCTCCTCCCGTTCCGACCAACGTATCTTCATAGAATTTTTTATCTCGACAAAGGACATAATTCACTCCTACCTGAGAACCCTTCAAGATAATCCGATTATTCCCAACCTCACACATCACTCCGCCATCTCCCTGCTGAATAGGGAAATTCACTGAAGGAATAGGCAATTCTTCTACTGTAATCGTATCCAACGATATACAACCACCATTTAAACCGAGATTCTCTTTTTTAAACACATATTGACCATTGGTATATTTTCGAGTAAATACCTTCACTGGAGCTTTAAAAGTTTCCAAGGCAGCTTCTGCGATGGAGAGCATACTATATTGTACATTATAACTGGAACCGGATAAAGGAATATTTACACCTTCTCCACCCGCACAATAAACCAACGGCATCAATACCGAATCTGACGGCAAAGCCCTGCGAACCGTTTTACGAATCGGTTCCAACTCACATTGTGTCTGTGTATTTGTTACCGTCAACACATATTCACCGGCTTGTTTATCGACAAATAAAGTATCTTTCTCTCTCTGCATCAACAAAACATCCAAATTCTGTCCCACCAAACGATAAGCATACTCCTTCCGAAGCCCCTTCAAGAGAATATCCCCTTTACCCGTACCGCTACAATCTTTGATCACAAAATTCTCCTTTTTGACCACCGGCAACTCTTTCGCCTTAAATTCATACGCCTTACTCTTGATCTCACACATTTGATTACGAGCCTTCACATAATAAATATCCCCCGGAAGGACACCGGAAAAATCAATGTGCTGACCATTGATCACCCCTGTAAAAAGAGTATCTTTTTGACTACCCCATAATTTATATTCGGAAGTAAGTTCCGCATTCAACAAGCTAAGCGTCTTTGTCAAATTAGCACACAAGGGCTCCCAGCCGGACAGGTCCACTAATTTAGTCACAACGCCAATCTCTGCTTTCCTTGTCAACGGATAAATACACTCCTTCCGGATGGCTGAAACACTATACACTCCGGCTTTTGCTAAAGGTACATTCCAAGATTGATTTCCACCATTTCCTGTTAGCGTATCCGAACCGGTGTATAAATTATTATGATACAATACATACTTCACGCCCACCTCCGTCGGTGTCAAGGCTAAACTGATCGTACTATCCACACAAGCATTTCCCTTCATATTTACCAAAATATCCGTCGGCTTCGGAATCTCCGAAATATTCACTTCCCCATTCATCACCACCTGATGACAACTTTCCGAAACAATCCGATACTTACCTGCTTTATATTTTCCACTAAACACCTGTTCCACTGCCACTCCCGTACCAAAAATGACAGCAGAAGAAGAAACATTAACAAAAGCAGCAGCAGCAGCCTCCCATTGTTGCAATTGATAATTTACATTCGCCTGAGTTCCGCTAATACCAAGTACGACACCGGCATCCCCCGCACAATATTCCACCGCTGATGCCAATATATCAAATTTCGTAGGTGCCCCCCCGATCTGATACTCCCCGGGCAAACGATGAGAACAGCCGGCAAGCGGATCCACAGCAGTAATACTATAAATACCCGGACGATCATAGGTCTTAATAATCAGATCACGACCATTCCCCATACCTTCGGCTAATTTATTTTCAACGCCATTCACATTTTCATACAACTCATAGAGTACCCCCGGTTCGCTTAGTTTCACACCCATATTCAAAGGATATCCCTCACACTCCGTCAACGGCAGCATCAATTCTTTATCCGTCATTCGTTTATGCTCTACGACCTCATACATCCCCAAGACACTCCTACAAGAAGACATCTTCGGCCAAATATAATACTTTCCTCCTGCTAAACTCACCGGACAATACAGTGTATCCTTCTGTTGATTTCCGAAAACACCTACCACCTTACGGTTTAAATCTTCCAATTCATAAACAACCAGCGGGTCAATAGCATAAATTTTCAAGGTATCCGACAAAGCACCTTCACCGTAACAATACATTCCTTTGCTTTCAACCAATTTCACCGGCTGAGGCGTATTCACCACCGACATACCCCGCACGGTATCCGTACATCCATTAGGGGCAACCCCCAAAGAGGAAACCCAATAATTACCCGGTTTATTCAACTCACCTAAATCCAGAAAATTTTGTCCATCTCCACTTCCTTGCCCCATCTGCTCCCGGAAATTCACACTATCCCGATAAAGTGTGTACACAACTCCCCGTATCGTCTTCTCCACCCTTACGGTCGGATTGATTCCTCCGGAGTTCAGACAATACACTCCTTGCCAGCCCAATTTTCCTATCAACGGACGAGGAAGAGCATTGATATTCACCACGCCCGTCATTGTATCCTGACATACCCCCAACTGAGCCACCACCCGATAACGACCGCTACCAAAATAGTTCTCATACAAAATCGAAGAGCCTGCCCCTTCCGCCACCTGAATCGTCTTCTTCGTCGCTGTATTCACCAAGCGATAAGTGACGCCATTCTCAGACTGAGCTAATCGGATCGTATCCCGATGCCTATCGGCGCAATATTCTGTCGGTCCCACACTATTTATCTCAAATCGTTGTGGTCGCAACCTCAATTCCACTGCATTAAATTCTGTATGACAAGTATGACTCTTATAAACTTTCTCCGCCTTAAAACGGTAATAGCCGACCGTATCATCTGCATAAGGCAAATAGAACGGTAGATCTATTCCGCTTCCGATGACGGTCGTCTTTGTCTCAGCATACCGTTTTCCATCTTTGGAATATTCAAGCGTATATTTCACATCCTTTTCTGCAGTTTTCAAGACAAAATCAACAGTTTCCCCCAATCGGGCACAATTTAAGCCGGAATGAGTCAAAGCCAAATCATTCCGCGGATTCTTCTCAAATTCAATCCAAATACTATCCTTTACTTCCTGTCCGACATCACTTCTTACCTCCAATTCTATGTATCCGCTAACCGTCATCTGATAATCCGTCAATCGGTTACCCGTGCCGATAGACTGCTTCGATTTTCCCGGTTCCCTCCAAGTGCAAGTATAAGGAGGCGTTCCCCCGCTTGTCCAAGAACAAAGGGTCACTTTTTCTCCTTCACAAAGACGAAGAGTATCTTGTACCGTCAAACAATCCGATAGATTGATCTCCGTATAAATTTCTTCCTCTCCATCCAAGAAGCGTACCTCGGCAAAAGCTTCAACCGTACAATTTGCATCGCTTGCCTGAACCACAAAACGCTGTGCGTGTTGCAATGCCACTGTCGTCGGATGAGCCACCGTATTGCCATTCAAAGCAAATTTATCAGCAGGCTGCCAGAGCACACTATATGCACCGACCGCCTGTCGAATATCCGCGTGCAATTGTGTAGATGTTCCGATATGGATATATTGATCGGCTATCGGCATTATCTTCAGACTATCTTCTTTGATTTCAATCGTTCTCTCCATCGCACTCACACAACCATCCAACGTATCTACGCCTTCCACCCGATATGCACAAGGAAGCTTCGGCAAACCAAAAACAATCGCCTTACCGGTTCCATACAGCAAGGTATCCGTTAATTTCTGAAGGGTCTTCTGATTGTAAATATCATATCTGACACCCGATTCCGTATTACCTTCAATCATTATCTTCTGTTTGCCGCTATCACCCGAACAAAAATAACCATCTCCGGACAACCAAAGAGGACGAGGAGCTGTTTTTTCTACCACAGTCACCTTTCCCATTTCTTGCGTACAACCGTAAGAAGTTTTAGCCAATACCGTATATTTTGCTCCGATAGAAGTTCCGACAACCTGATCCCATACGATGGAGGTGCCCACTAAGGTGCGATCCGTTGCCACATCATCTTTAAACAAAGTGTAAGAACAATTCTTCTCCGCACCCGACAATTGCAACACAACATCTGCCACCATCCCCTGACAATCCGTTGTATCGCCATTCAGAGCTGTCAAAGCAAACACTTGTGGATAAGGTCTTTCTATTAAAGTATCCGTTGCACCGATTTGCATCATACAACCCGAAATCTTACTGGTAGCCATCACCCTATAAACGCCCGAAACCAAATTACCCCATTTCAACGCTCCGCCATTACCCGGTATCTCACTACCGTAATACACCCATTCATCCGCCAAAGCTTGTCTTTGCAGGTGGTACACTATATTTTTATCATTCTCGCTACCTTTCAGGGTCAGACTACCATTCGTACCTCCCGTACAAATCGGATCAGACACCACAAAATCATATTGCAAAGGCGTAATATCCCGAATAATCTCAATCTCTCCTTTCATCACCGACTCACAGACCTTACCGGCATTGCCGGCTGTTGCCTTGACATAATAAGTACCATAAGGCATTGACCCGAAACTCAACGTTCCCCCCTCTGCAACACTCGCTCCGGAAATAGTTTTCACCAAAACAGAACTCCCGTTGGCTGCATAGCGGAATAAATGATACACGGCGGTCTTTTCAAATCCGGAAAGAGTGACATTCCGACCATCTTCATAACCACAATATTTTCCTCCTCCCAATAAAGTAAATACTCCCGGCGTAAGAATAGACAAAGAAGCACCCGTACTCTCCGACTCTATATTACAAATATTTTGAATATAACATTCATACAAAGCTGCCGATGCTGCATTCACATTATTCAATGTCAACCGTGCCGTTCGTTCACCCGGAATCACCACGTGATTTTTCGTCCAAGTATATTGAATGCTTTCCTTGCCGGAGGCTGTCACCACAAAAGCCGTCTGATCCCCCAAACACAAATATTGATCCTTCCCTTCCAATCGACCGGAGGCAAGAAAACGAGCAGGCATATCCACCATCAATTTCACCTCATTGCTCAGATTATAACCACATCCATTCGTTAATTTGATAGAGTAAGTACCTATTTGAGCAGCAGTCAAACTATCCATCGTCAAAGTATCCGTATGCGTACCGACAATATGAGGAGCTGCATCACTCATCAAATTTCCGTTGAACATCCATTCCGGCTGCACCTCTCCCGCATCTGAAGAATACTTCACATTCAATTGCACCGCCTCCCCCTCACAATAAGATGTCGCCGCGCTCACTTGAAGCGTCACCAAAGGCACCTCTTTCTTGTGCACCCTAAACTCCTTCATCAATTGAGCTTGACAAGCATTATAAACATAACATTTATACACACCGGTATCCGAATGCGTAAAACTATGAATCGTATGAATAGCTGTTATCTGACTGATCTTTTCTCCATTCTTCGTCCAATAATAACGAGTCGTTGGCAAGGATGACTCTACATTTTGATGTGCATCCAACACCAACGTAGAAGTTCCAATACACAAAGTCGTATCCACTGAAGTATAATGAACAATCGGCGGGTCCTGCACATCCAAATAAAACAATTTCGTTCCCCGCGTTGTATCACAATCATTCCACACTTTCCAAACAAAATAACCTCGATCAATCGTGCCCGCCACCGGAAGATTATACCACGGTTCCAGACCACTATAAACCACCCGTTTATCTTTTACATAATGACCGTTATGATCCGTTTCCACTTGAATCAATGAATATCCATAATGCCCGCCACCGCCGGCTTCCATCCACAATTGAACACTCCCGTCCAAACAAACAGACGTATCTGCATTTTGTTTTGCCACATTCGGTTTTTGCCAAATTTCCAAATAAGCCGTATCATACACCCTTCCACAAAGATTATAGGCCTCCACCTCATAATATCCTTCATCTGATTTCGCTGACTGATTGATCTGATAAAAGGTCTTATTCAAATCCTGTTCAGGCAATAACTGTCTAAAATTATTCGGGGTAGCCGAATAATACCAACGATAATTAGGATCTTTTCCATTCTTGACAGATGCCGACACCATAAACAAAATAGGCGTTCTTTCACATTGATGAACATCATTCATCTTGCCATCAATTCGAGGTACATCTCCTTTTACTAAATTAATTTCCCGACTGTCCACCAAGCCTTGTCCACCCATAATACGGCAACGGAAACGTCCTTCATCCTCCGCTGTGATCACGGAAAAATGAATCTTCTCCGTCTTCAATCCCGTCACGTGACCTTCCGGCAAACCGGGTGTGAAATTGACGAAATCTTGCGCCACCTCATTGTATTTTTGCCAAATATAACCATCCGGTTTCACCTCTTCTTTTTTCAACACCTCTACCCACAGAGAAGCCGTATCCTTCCCACAACCCACAATTTCAGGACTTTGATCTATGATCTGTGGCAAACCGTTCGGCATCGTAAATCCATCCTCATCTCCCCCTATATATCCCGCATTACTACGCACAAATAAATGTCCCGTCTGTTGTTCCGAACAAACGCCGGATGTCTCCACCGTATAATCAACCGACTTCTTCAATCCATTCAACACCAATGGATTCACCTCTCTATATAAAATACCGTCAACCCGCCAATTCACCTTCATTCCGGCAAGCACCTCCGCACGAATCGAAATATCCTCTCCCTCTTTTATAGAATACACCTTCTTCAATTTCAACGCCCCTTTCACGACCTCCACCTCCAACGTATCTTTCATAAAACAATTCGCATCGCTAATCGTCAACACATACGCACCGGAAGCGGACGGAACCACCGTAATTCCTTTTTGTCGGCTATTGGAGACCCCCGTTCCCGTCCACAAATAAGTATAAGAGCGGCCGGCAGTCAATAGCGTAGAATCTGCCCGCATCTCCAACGACTCTCCTTCACAAATCCGATGAGAGGCTGCCAATATCTTTGTTTTAGGCAAACGGATCACCTCTAAAGGAACCGTAGCAGACACCTGTGTCTTATTATTGCTGACATCCGTCACTTCACAATAATAATCGCCGGCATTATCCAAATGGGTTGTCTCAATCCGATACACATTCTCATTCGATAAAGTAGCAAGACTTCCCTTTTTCTTCCAAGCATAACGATAAAAATCATTTCCCACCACCTCTATGGTGAAAACCGAAGTAGCCCCCTCACAAACCAATTCCGTTGAAACAACTTTCTTGATATAAAAACTCGTCCCGGAGGCATAAAAACCATCCTCATTTGCCTTATCGCTACCATCTGCCACAAATGAGCGGGGATCTTTCAGGAACACAAAACAAGTATCCGTTTTACTACACCCCTTTTCCTCCATCTCAACCACAACCTTACAATCATCATAAATATGAACATCGGCTGTATCCTTCCCGCTCACCACCGGCTTATTGTCTTGATACCAATTCACGACATTCTTCTTTGGATTTTCCACCATAAATTTCACATATCCCAAGCGATTCGCATACAGCGTACGCCGAATAGAAACCGCAGGAGCGTTCACCGTCACCGACGCCGTATCGTAAGTCGTACACGTCCCATTCGTCACCCGCAACACATACTCCCCACTCACCGATGGAAATGCTTTTGTATGATACAATGTTGGGGATTCCACCCCGCTACCTTTCCATTCATACTCATAATTATCCGTATAAGGATATTTAGTCATTTCCGTCTGACTGGCATCCAAATCAAGTGCCATTTGATAACAAACCGTCGCCCCCTCCACAGGAGATGAAATCTGAGCCAATGGTCCCGGTTTGATGGTCAATTTCACCGTATCCGAATAAAACACCTTCTTCAACAAATCTGTTTCCGCCACATCAATACCCATACAATAGTAACGACCGGAATCACTCAGTGCACATTTCGGAATCACCAAATCCTTTTGATTTGAAACCACCTTCAAGTCACCCATTTTTCTCCATTCATATTCCATCAGCCGCTCAGACAACGTCTTTTTCAGGGTACGGAAAATATCCGTACCGCGACAGAACGTTACATTTCCTTCTTCCTGACGGATACTCACACGAGGCAACGTACCCGCAAAACCATCATCCCCCCCCGTACCCGCACGGAAAGTTGCCGGACTCTTGATATACACAAAAGCGGTATCAAAACCGGAACACGTACCGCCCGATACAGGAACCACCATTTCAACAATCACCTGACAATCCGTCTTCAAATCCAACGAAGCCACATCTGCATTTGTCAATTGACGATCCGTATTGATATACCAATTCAACGTACTTCCCGCCTGTTTTTTCGGTTCCAATTTTATCACTTGCGAAGCACTCAAATGAATCTGTTCCGGTAAGAAGATCTGAGGACGGCTCATTTTCAACGTGATCGTATCTATACTGCTACACGTATTCCCCTGTTCGCTGACCTCCACTCGGTATTTCTCTCCTTTCGGAATAAAAGTAATGCTCTTTCCGGTCATCCCCTCTGCTCCCGCTCCGCTCCATTTATAAGTATATGACGGATTCACCTTCCCCTCTTCACTCTTAGAGGCATCCAGCGTCACCTCCACGCCGTCACACACCTCCGCGCCCTTCATCGGACTTCCGATGATCGCTTTCGGACCTTCCAGAAAAGTCACCGTCGTCGTATCCGACCAAATCATCCGTTTCGCTTCCGACGGTTCCAATAAATTAGCCACCCTACAATAATATTGTCCGGCAGCATTCGCCGTCACCGAAGGAATCACATATTCCGCATCCTCCGTCAAGACCTGCTGACTTCCCACCCGGTACCAATAATATTTATACAAACCATCGCCCATCACCTTCAGTCTCAATCTGAGCGGATTCGCATTACACACAGCCGTATCTTTAGGAAAGACATACATTCTCGGAACCGTCACCGAAGTCGTAAATCCATCTTCTTCTCCCCCGCGTGTCGCGTATGATTGTTCATTCCTCACAAAAACAACACACGAATCAAATTCCGTACATCCTCCTTTTTCCGCTTTCACCTTCACCGTACAATTCTTCTGCAAAGACAACAACTCGCCCGACTGCACAGCCTCATCAATATACCAAGTCAGCGTAGCTCCCTGTGGATTATATGCTTCAAAACGATAAGCAGTAGCTGCCGGCAATGACAAATGCGATGGTATTTCCACCTCCAAACGATTCACCCTCAAACCCATTGATACCGTATCCGAACATCCCGTCCGCACATCCGATACCGTCACTCCGTAAACGCCACTCACCCTTGGATGAATAGTCACCTTCCCTGTCGTCAGTCTATCCACCTCCGGACCCTTCCATAGATAAGCAAACAAATCTCCCGTTTGACTGCTTTCCTGTGTCTTCGTGAGAGCATCCAACACCACCTCCTGTTCATAACAGACCTCTTCACCCACCGAAGAAATCATCCGTGCCAACGGACCTTTCGTAATCGTCAGACTCACTTTTTTAGAAATCCAACTCGTATCCGTACCGGTCGCATCAGGATTCAATACACGGCAAAAATACATACCCTCTTCGGTGGTACATTCCGGAATCACATATTCCCGACCGATCCATACCGGATGTTTATCATCTGTATCTTTAAACCATTTATAACTATAATTTCCATAGCCAAGATCTTTCACGGCAAGCACGGCTTCCGATCCTCTACAGACAACTAAGCGTTCATCCTGCACCGTTAAACCCGGTTTCGATTCTGCAAAACCATCATTTCCGCCCCCGTCAAATATATTTTTACCCTTCACAAACACATCACATACGGCACTGTCCACACAACTGTTCTCCTCTATCTGTGCGATCACCCGACAACTTCCGGGAATAGTTAAACTGACCGGATCCTGACTCGTCTGTGCGTGAGCCTTATTAATGTACCATTGTACAAACGTTCCGGCTGTCGTCACCGCTTTAAATATCACACCCGATTGCGGGGCACTCAAGAGCATCGTCTTTTGCAAAGCAACCTCCGGACGCGTCACCGTAAAACTCACCGTATCCATACTTTCACAACCGTTATACGTCATATCCAAACGCATCTGTCCGGCTTTCTCTACTTTCACGGTGACAATCGGCGAATCACCACCTTCCACAATTCCCGCTCCTGTCCAATGATACGTATATCCGCTTCCCTGCGGTTGTGCCTGAAAAATCACCTCTTCCCCATAACAAAGTCCCGTCCCCTTCGTAGGAGAAATGATCGTTGTGGCTACACCGGGTTTCACCTGCAAACTCAGGGTGTCCGAATAAGAATAACCAGCGGCATCGGCACTCTCTGCGCGACAATAATACTGTCCGTTATAGCCCGCCGTACAACGCAAAATAGCATAAGACATTCCCTGACCGACGGCAGCCAATTCTCCCACCTTATACCAAGTATAAGAGTGATAGCCCACATTATCATCCTGCAAAGCCATCAAAACATCCGATGTCTCACAAGGAGTTAATTCTTTTACTTTCACCCGCAAAAGAGCCCTTGACACAGCAAATCCGTCATTCCCGCCCCCTCCGGCAGTAAAGGTCGAACCGCCTTTTACAAACACCTGCATCGTATCGCTCGCTTGGCAACCTTGTTCCGTGACCTCTGCCACAACAAGCCCCGAACCCGCTATCGACAGAGCAACACTCTTATTACTGGTCAGTTGATAAACATTATTGACACTCCATTTCACCAATGTATCAGGATGCGACCTTTCCGCATTCATCGTCACCTCCTGCCCTGCCGGCAATTGAAGTAAATCCGGTATACGCACAAAAGGATGAATCACCTTCAAGGCGACACTATCCGACGTTGAACACTCTCCCCGCGTCACTCTCAACGTATAAATACCGCTCTTCCGCGGTAAAAGAACCAAATTCGACGACAAACGCCCACCGAGAATCCCCGCTCCGCTCCATTCATAATTCCCATCCACCACCTCAGCGGTCAACGTCTTCTGAACACCATAGCAAGCCGTCATTCCCGCCGGATCTTTCACGATCTTCGCCACCGCCCCCTGATTCACCGTCAGCGACACCGTATCCGAATTCCATATCGGTTCACTTCCTCGGTTCGCCTGACAGAAATAAAGACCGGAATGCACTAACTCACAAAAAGCGATCGTATAAGTACGTCCGCTCCCCACGGCAACAGTCGCATCATCCGCCCGGTACCATTTATATTCACAATTAGGATAATTCATTCCTCCCACTTTCAACACCGCCTGCTCTCCCGTGCAACGCTCCATCACCTTCTCCATCACCTTCAAGACAGGCACTGATTCCTCAAAACCGTCACTCTCTCCTCCCCGGAAAGTCGTCACTTGTTTAATATCCACCCGACAAGAATCCGAAACCGCACATTTTCCATCCTCTAAACTCACTGAAACAACCCCCGCCTTGGTCAACGAAAGATTCATCGTATGCCCTCCCGACTGACGTTTCCCTTCCCATTTCCAATTCAACGACAAGTTCGGTCGATTGCTCCACGCCGTCAGCGACAACGCTCCCGGCTGAGCCAAACTCCACTGCTCCGGCAAATCTAATTTCAACGCCTCTCGCACGCCCACCCGGATCGAATCCACACTGCTACATCCCAACACATCAGAAATCTTTAAAACATACAAACCGCTCTGTCGCGGACGTATCTCCAAATCGGAAGACAAACGCCCTCCCTCTATATCCGCACCATTCCATTCATACTGATACGCTGAATTTTTAGACACCGCCTCCAACGTCAGGGACTGGCGATAACACAATTCCGTACCGCCGGAGGGCACAACGATCTTAGCAATCGGTCCATCCTTCACCGTCAATGCCAAGGTATCCGAATAAATATAACCGCTTCCGTCCACATCCTTCACCCGGCAATAATAATTCCCGGCATCCTCCATCCGACAACGAGGAATCAACAAATCCTTTGTTTGACAGACAGGAGGTTTACTTTCCTCTCCCACCTTATACCATTCAAAATAATAAGTAGGATACTTAAAATCTACCAACTGTGCTCGCAAAGGAGTGTACACACAAACGGCTGTATCTTTTTTCCACAGACGCAAAGAAGGACGTGCCAAAGAAAATCCATCGGCTGCACCTCCCTGATATTTACGTGCATCCTTGACGCCGATGCGAACATCACAAATATCCCTTGACACACAATTCTCCGGCTGCACCGTCATCTGCACCATCACCCGCGAATCCTTATCAATATAGAACACCGCATAATCCGCCGTCGAGCCCGTTATCTTTTTCACGCCATCCACATACCAATCCAACACCGAATTAGGCACCTTTGTCACATTGATCGTCACATTCTGCGGATTCGCCAAGGTCATACTATTCGTCACATTCACCTGATACTTGCGAATTTGAAACGTAATCTCATCCTCCACCCGACAAACGCCTGCCTGTGTCTGCAAGCGATAAGTCCCATTATCCGTCAACTTCACCGTCACCGTCGGCTGATCCGTTGCTCCCACAATGCCTGCTCCGCTCCAAGTAAATTGAGCCCCTGCCGGTATCGGTTGAGCCGTTGTTGACAAAGTCAATTCATCCTCAAAGCAAACCACCTTACCGGTTGTCGGCACACGAATTGCCGTTGTATATTTCTGTACATTCAACCGCAACGTATCGTATATATAGCAAGTCCCGTCAAAAGCTTTCAAGGCATACACCGCCTGCTCGCCAATCTTAAAACGAGCTTCCACAACCTGACCGCTACCCGTCAAGCCCTCTCCGCTCCACACATAACTACCGCCCAACGGCTGAGTGGCAAAATCCGTCGGCTTCAACACCACCTCTCCTCCGAAACAAACCTCCGAACCACCGGCGAGTGGTTCAATCCCCACCTGATAATGATGAATAGAAAAACGGATCGTATCTTCTGCATAACATTTCCCGTCCGAAGCCCGCAGCGTAAACATCGGATTCTCTTTCAACAACAATTTCACCTGCGAAGCCGAAGCATTGCTTGTGATCCCGCTTCCCTTCCAAGCGTAAGTAGCCCCCACCGGTGCTGTCTGTCGATTAGAAGCCGACAATGTCAACGTATCCAACCAACAACGTTCCGCCAACGCCTTCTCCGTCTCTATTTTTACTTCGTACTTCCGCACGGTAAAAAGGATAGAATCCTTTTCCACACACCGTCCATCAGAAAAACGAAGTACAAATTTCCCATTCTCCCCAAACTTCACCGAAGTACTACTTGCCTGAGGGCTCACCACCCCTTGACCGCTCCACTCCCACGAAAAACCGCTTCCCACACTTCCCGCATTGCTTGCCATCAACAACAATTCCGAGCCGTGACAAACTTCCCGTTCTGCCGTACGCACCACGATCTTCGGTTCATAATGAACCACCGTAAAAGGATAGGATGCCGATGCCGTACAGCCGAAAGCCGTACTGTTCAAGCGTACCGATCCATCCTTTGTCAACACCACCTT
Organism: Odoribacter sp.; assembly: GCA_036657595.1. Taxonomy (GTDB): domain Bacteria; phylum Bacteroidota; class Bacteroidia; order Bacteroidales; family Marinifilaceae; genus Odoribacter. The sequence goes on from JAVXFZ010000024.1 coordinate 27,994, forward strand.
CACCGAACTCAAATCCTTCCGCCCGATAATCTCTGCCGCCTCCCAAAGATAAGTCGTATCCGTCGTCTTGCACGAATGAGTGGCACGCACCACCACCGTATCCCCGTAACAGACCTTTGCGTCTGCCGGAGCCACTATCCCCACCTCGTGGTGATTCACCGTATAGACCACCGAATCCGTTGCCCGGCATTTCGACAAAGAAGCCTGCAACTTATACTTCCCGTTTTCACCCACCAAGACATTCACCGCCGCATTATCCGTTGCCCCCTGCATACCTTCCCCCATCCAGCGGTAAACCACCGTTCCTGTCTCCGATGCCGACACTTCCGAGCGGAGATCCAAGGATGCATTGCGACAAATCGTCCGCTCCGCCGAAGGAGTTACAATCTTCGCACTCAGCGTTTCTATCTGATAACGGATCGAATCAACATCTTGACACGTCCCGTCCGTACTCTTCAAAACAAACCTCCCGTTATCGGCAAACTTCACCTTCACCACCGCCGCTGTCCGGTCCGTGCCCACCATTCCCGCACCTTCCCATCTGTAGGTAGCCGTTGCCACCGTACCCATCGCCGACAACTCCAGCGAATCGCCCCGACACACCCTCCGCTCCGGTGAAGGAGCCTGTATCCTTCCTCTGAAAGGATTCACCGCAAACGAAATCATTGCGCTATCCACACAATAAGCCGTCGATGATTTCAACTTCACCACCCCATCGCTCTTCAAAATTATCCGCACACTGTCCCGGTTGTTCGCTCCGACAATCTCCTCCCCCGTCCAGTGAAACAAAGTGTCACCTGCCACCTGTGGCTTCCCGTACACCGAATGCAACACCACCGTATCGCGGTTACATACCTGCAACGTCAAAGGCGGAAATATAGCCGTCTTCAAATGATGCACCCTATAAGTCACCGAATCTCGTGCCGAACAAGCTCCCAAGCTTGCCGTCACCACAAACTTCCCATTATCGGCAAACTTCACCTTCACCTTATGATTCGTGGCAGGCAATTGCAATCCGTCGCCCGCCCACACATAGGAAGGCATCCCCAATCCGGAACGTCCCTCCCACGCCACCGACAACTGCAATTCATCGTTCCGACAGACCTCCCGTTCCGCCGATGGTGGCTCTATCCTTGCCCGGAAAGTCTGTACATCATAACGGATCGTATCCGAAGAAAGACACCCTGCCTTCTCCGCATCCAACACAAACTTCCCGTTATCGGCAAACTTCACTTTCACCGATGCTGCCGACGGCTCTCCCACGATCCCGGCACCTGCCCACCCATACGTTGTGGCAGCCTCTCCGCCTGCCGTCAATACCAACGAATCGCCCCGACACACCGCCCGCTCTGCCGACGGTGCTTGAATCGTCACCCGGAAAGAATGCACCGTGAGCGTCAACGTATCGGAATAAAACCGGCGATCGCCGTCCGCCTGATCCACCAACTCGCAATAATACCTCCCGGCATCCGCTTCCCCCCCCTCCAAGCGCAACGCTTGTGCATTCTTTTGCAGCGTATCTTCCCGCCCCATCTTCCGCCAAGCTGCCGTAAAAGTCGTCGTACCGCTCACCTCCACCGTCATCTCCACCGCCTCGCCCGCACACACCGTCTTCTCCTTCACCGCTCCTCCCGCTTTCACCTGTGCGGTCGCCATCCCCGCCGGCGGCACTCCACCGCCTCCTGCCCGCTCCCCTCGAAACGTCCACACCCCTCCCCCGTCGGAAGCCACTGCCTCCCACCCGCCTCCGGCACAAATACACCAGAACAAAAGGATGCGAACAATCAATTTCAAGGTATCGTTTATTTATTGCAATCCATTACTTCGTCTCAGAAGGGGTTAAATCCCGATCCCGCACACAACGCACTGACATATAAAATTCATTCCGCATCCGAGTTAAAGCAGTGCTATTGTCATTATTTCCCGCCAAGAAGGAATATGAACCATTACTATTACCACCCACATTCTCTGTACAAAAAATAGAATTACCGATATAATCGCGTCGATTGAATCCACCTGTTTGAACATTGAATTGTAGAACGTTTCTCGAATCAAGCATCACATAATAAGGGATATAAGTAACCCTATTATAATCATTATACCACGCGTAGTATTCAGGAGCATAATAACACAAATTTGGATTATTGGTCGACGTCCACCACCAAGCCCTTGCCTCCACATCATAAAAATTAGTGGGCCGATTCAGAATCCCCGCAGTTGTAGTATAACTATTGGCATTGGTATAAGTATAAAAACGTCCTCCTCCCGGCAATGCGGAGAAACCCGATTGATTAACACTTCCCCCCCACGTCGGATGTTTAAGATTTTCTCCACCGCTTCCGGAGGCAGTATTCATCGCCGTCCACTCCGCATTAGAAGGAAGATGCCATCCCGCAGGACAAACCCCTTGAGGTCCTTCTGCCGTTACATTTCCCGTTGCTTGCACCCAATTGTACAATCGTCCGTATTTGGCACAATTGTTCACGTCATCTCCATAACACTTACTTTCCCCCACCGGATTATTCAAATTTTCTACCATCCAACACTGTGTCCCAATGCCTGTCGTATTATAAACAGCCTCCACCCCATTTTGTGTCGTTTTAAAGGCTTGTCCGCAAACCACATTTGCCGAATTATCCGTTAAATCGGGTGCTTTGATCACATTCACCCACACGGTATCCCTTTGCGGGCAAAATTTATCGTAAAAAGTATGGTAAAACACCAAAGCTTGCTTACCGGTATTCACCGAACCGCCATAGGTGAAATCAGTATACAGTGGCGTATGAGCAAAATTTTTACCGGGCGTATTCACCTTCATTGGCGGTTGTGCCGGATTGTCCTTGAATTGCCAAGTCAAACTGATGGGCAAAAACGATTGAATCGCAACCGTCGCAGAAGCGTTCGCAACGTTCACCGATAATTCACGGGGAAGTATTAATATTTCCGTGTTCACCACCCGAATCCTCACCGTGTCGGATTTCGACTCCACCCCGTTGCTATAAATGTGTCGCATATAATTGTATGTCTTCAAGACATTATCCCCCACGTGGATGTTTCTTAAATTCGTCAAGCGGAGATCCTTGCCGTTCTCGCCCTCCATCACTTCCCACACCCCGCCGTTGTCGCCACAGTAGAACCAAGCGATGGTATACGCTCCGCTGATCGTGGCGGGAATATCGCCACTGATCAGGTAGTCCTCGCCGGAACAAATGGTGTCCGCCGGCGTTTTTCCGCCCTCGGTTGTCAAACCGTTCTGAAGCGTCAGGACGGAATTCACCGCTGCCGCCGGCATCGAACAACCCAAGCGGAAGGTGACCTCTTCCCGCCGGTCATTGATCTTTCCCGTCTCGTAGACTTGATTGTTGTTCGTCCGGTCGGAGGTTTCCAAAGCCGTCGACGCACTCTTAAAACTTCCGCCCCGCAACGCAAAAGCGTTCCCAATGACCGGCCATATACCGGACGAAACATCGCTTTCCCCCGTCGAGGCAAGGATTTTACCGTTTCCGTGCGATCCGCGGGGAATACCGGAGAACTTTTGTCCGTCCAAGTGCAGGTTATAGTAGAGCTCTGCCAGATTGCCGCTCAAATCCATCACCCCCCAGAAGCTCGCTCCCGACGCTTCCTGCGAGGAGGCAGCTTTCGCAAAAGCACCGCAACGCACCGGTCCGCCAAGGGCATTTTCCGCATTGGCATTCCCCACCGCCACCGTCTCGGACTTCTTGCCCTCTGTCCCGGCAATCAGTGCCGTGGCTTTCGTATAGATCGTACTGTTCCACGCATATTCCCCCGTCTTCGGGGTTGCCGGGAAAGGTTGCCGCGACATTTTTTCGTATTCCAATTCACTCATCGGCCGCAAGCCCACCCAGTCGGCATACGCCAGCATATCCGAGGGCGACAGGAAATTGCAGGCAAGTGTCTGCCCGTCGCCATCCTGAGCGAACTCACCGTCCGCCTTGTTCAGGTTGTTGGCAAACACCAAGGGATCGGTCAATCCGTTGCGCGAAGCCAAGATGATCCCGTTGCGCGCCGTCGGTTTCGACGGGTCTGCCCCAAAAAGGTAATCCCCCGGCTTCAAACTCACCAACTTCTCACCCACCGTCCGCGCTGCCTGTTGCGACAACATTAATTTATTCAGGAAAGCCACATACTGCTCTTGGCTGATCTCATACTTCATCGTGAAAAAGGCAGCATAACCGTTCGGATAGACCGCTGTCGTTGTGCCCGATTGCGTATCCGTCGCATCGGTGTAGAGGTAATCCGTCCGATAACCGGGCAATGCCGTCATCTTCGTCTGCGGCTGGGTGATCAGCACGGAATTATTATACACCGCCCCCAAATCATCGGAAGTCATCGCCAAGGTCTTGATGGCGGGACCTTGCGCTCCTCCCATCGCCGTAAACTCCACCTCATAATAGCGGTAAGCCCCTGTCTTGGTTAATTTGATGGCTTTTGTGGCAGGATATGCCTGAGGGGCTGCCGTCACCCAATCCTCCGTCGCCGTGCCGGCATACAATTCGGTCTTTGTATTCACGCCGCCGGTGTTGTCGTTCATTCCGTAGACTTTCCACGTGGCAGGCACCCAGCCCGGCACGCTCTCCACCGCAATGTAGCGCACCGTCTGTGCCGTCTTCATATCATAGCGCAAAAATTGTTTGTCGCTGCCATCGCCCACCCAACAATTCGTCCGGGTCGTCCGGTCGTTATCATTCATCCGATTCGCCGCATAAGCCGGCGGATAAGTAGTATTTATTTTGTTCTCTTTGGTTTCTACGGGAAAGCTCTCGGACATCAAATCCGAAGCCGCCGGAATCGGCAGGAACTTATGCGCAAAGCGATTGCCCGTCGATTTTGAATCACCGGCACGAAAAGCACCCTGCGGAATATACACCATCTCGATCGCCATCGCCGACAAAAAAACCTTGCCATCGTTGAAATGATTGTATTCCAAGCGCCGTTCTCCCGATGTGAAATCCCATTTCAACGCCAAGGTCACCTTCGAAGTCCCGAAACCGTTCTTTTCCTTCCACACCATAATCCCCTCATTGCGGTTTGCCGTCCCCGAAGAATTGATCAATTGAGAGGCATAACCGCTCTGAAGCCCATCGGCATTTGTCAAGATAACTTCATCCGTCAGGTAAACGTGGTTCCACGCCTCATCGGCACCGTCCAGTTTGTATTTCAAAAACACATATACGGCATCGTAATTGAATTCATCCCTCCAAGAATTCTCCCATTCTACCGTAAATTCAAAAGGAGCGATGTTTCCCTTGATCTGACTGGGGATGACTTTCACGTCTCCCACGATTTTTACATTGTTTGCCCACGCGGACATAGAGAGCAGAAACGCCATCGTACAGGCAAAACTGAATTTACTTATTCCCATATCATTAAAGATTACATTAATACACACTTTTTAACACAACCCATTCTCCTCGCACTATACAGTACAAAGCTACTCCTTTTTTTATTTTTTAACAAAAAAAATTTTAATTATTTTAGCTGAAATCGTATGTTTTATCTCCCGCAGTTTCCATCCCCTCCTTTTCCCCGCTCCTTATTTCACAAACAACAACACATTTCGTTCCGCCGATGCACCTTCAGACCCCCAGCCCACATCCGCACGGTAGCTTCCATTTTCAAAGACCGGCGCGGTATAACTGTGGTATCCCAACGCACCCAATCCGCAAACATCATAGATGCCGTTCGCCATCGTACCGGAGATCACCCCCTGACTTCGGGAGCCGCTACTTTTTCCGATCACAATCTGCCCCGCCCGAAATCCGGATTGATTGATCCACGGAAAATCATTGTAAGCGGAAGTAAGAAAAGAAATATTCAACGTTTTCATATAAGCACTGCCGGAAGGATTCGGGAAATCAGCCAACATTTCAGTGAAAAACGAAGACAAGGTCACCGGACCCGTGTCCTTCAACAAAGTGGTTGTTTTGAATGCCTTTTGGGTATTCCCCATATTTTGAAACATCATATACTTCACCGGACACCCTCCCCATACCGGTGTCTTGGCATCGGCAGTAGCCGTTATATTGGTAAAGGATCCCCGAGAGGTCTGATCCGTCCAACTATTTTTATCGGCACTCCAATAGCGCGCATCGCTGTTCGTAAACTTTCCGGCGAGCATCCACCCGCCCCCATCGGTCTCCATATCACAATAAACATTAAAGGGAGCCATTGAGCCGGGCCCGTCGGGATCAATCCGATAGACGCCACTGCCGGTCTTTCCCGTGTAACGATAGGGCGGTTTCGGATGACGGTATTCATCGGCAGAGGCGGCAAATGTCCCGTCGCTCCACAGTTTATAGCCATCCTGATGATCCAAGAGCCCGATGACCTTGGTGTCCACCGCATCCGGAAAGAAAAGCTCGATCGCCTCATTGTGCGTACAAGTGGCAGCTATCGTCATTTTCAAATCAACCACCTTCACCCCGAAAAGATTTTTATCTGCCGCCGTAATAAAGGTCGCCCGTGTCGGCAGGAGGTAACTGTATTTCTCGTCTTCCTGCTTGGGGGCGATCTTCGCTCCCGTAGACATCCCCGTCCATTCAAAGGTCGTCTTATTTTTTGTCCACACACGGATGCCATTCGTTTCATCAAAAATGGTCACCGTATCTTTCAATCGGTCGATGCGATAAGAATCATCGACCACGCTCACCGCCACCGCATTCGATTCACCATCTCCCTGCGGGGTGATCACCTTCCGCTTGTACCAATATTTTTTCAACATCCGATCTTCCATCCCTGTATTTTTCAAGCCACGCACGCACAAGTCTTTCCCTTCCTCGCCCCCCATCCGTTCCCACGTTTTGCCTTCGTTTTCGCTACTATACCAAATATAGGTGTAATAGGTCGCCCCCTGCAAGTCGCTGTTGCCCTGTATGCGGTAATCTTCGCCGGAACAAATGGTGTCGAACGCCATCCCCATTTCGGTGTTCTTCCCGTTGGCTGCCGTCAGGATGCTCGACAGGTTACTCCCTGCCACCGAACGTCCCAAGCGAAAAGAGACCTCACTGCTGCGCTCGATCAGGCTTTTAAAATACTTTGTGGCATTGCCACGGGCAGAGGTGGCAGTCTCCCCTGTCCCGGATTGATAGCTTCCTCCCCTCACCCCGACCGCATCCGCATTCGACGGCCAGTAAGCCGACATATCCGCCGCTCCCGTCGCCGGCAGTTCTCCATTGCCCTGATAGTCCCTGAACCCCCTCCCGGCAGTGTTGACCGTGTAATACATCTCCGCCAAATTACCGCACAAATCCATCACCCCCCAAAAGCTGCTTCCTGCCGCCATCTGTTTTGTCCCTCCCCCCGCAAAGATACCACAGCGCACCGGTCCCGGCACGATCTGCCCGATGTTGACATTGCCCGCCTGCATCTTTTCATCTTTCCGCCCCTCGTTTTGCAAGCCGGCAGGAAAGACCAATCCGTCTTTACTTCCCCAAGCGTATTCTCCCCGTTCGGGTTTCTGGGGATAAGGGCGGCGACTCATCTTTTCATACTCCATCTCTGTCAGCGGACGCAAACCGCACCAATCGGCATACGCCAACATATCAGCGATCGACAGAAAATTGCAAGCAACCGCCTGCCCGTCCCCTCCCAATGAATGTCCGCCGTCCGCCGTATTCAAATTACAGGCAAACGTCAACGGCAATCCCGCTTCGCGCGTAATGAGGACAATGCCGTTGCGCTGCGAGGGAGCCGTAGGTGTCGTTCCGAAAAGATAAGCCTTTAAGGGAAGCGCATCCAAAGCATCTCCTATGCTGCGGGCTTTCTGCTGCACATAGGTCAGTTTGTTTAAAAATTCAACGTATTGTTCTTGACTGACCTCGTATTTCATCACATAAAATCCTTTGTATCCGTTCGGGTATTCCTCTCCCGTCTGTCCGCTCCAAGTGTCCGTATCGTCCGCCATCATTCCATCTGCCCCCCCCAATAAGGTCACCGCCCGGTCGATGACGACCGACGAGTCCATCAAATTCCCCAACTCGCTTTCCGTCATCGCCACCGTCTTGATCACCGGTGCATTCACCGCCGGCGACATATCCTCTATCGAAATACGGTAATAGCAATAAGCACCGGGGTTAGCTAATTTTAACACCTTTGCCGGCGGGTAAACCCGCAACATCGAACTGTCCCAATCCGCCATCGTACCCGTCCCTGCGTGTAGATTCGTCCAGTTGTTCGCCAAGGTGTAATCGTTACTTCCCTGCAACTCCCATTTTCCGGGAATACAACCGAACAAACCGGAAATACCCATATATTTGATTGTTTTCTTCTCACCGATCTTCGTCACCCCATCGGGCGCGTGACAAAAATCAATCATCCACTGCTGCATCGTCGTCCCGTTGCCCACCCACGCATTGCTGTTCGTGCGAGTGATGTCGTTGATATGGTTCACGGCATTGCTGGGAGGATAGTTGATGTTCACCGGATCTTTGCTGTAAAGATAGTATTGCGTCCCGGTGACATCCAATTCCGCCGGAAAAGGCAATTCCTTGTGCTTGAATGATTTTTCGGAATAATTATCGCCGATCTGATAGGCTCCCCGGGGTATAAATACCATTTCAATGCCCATCCCTGCCCACGTCACCTCCGTTTCAAAGTTGTCATATTTCAAGGGTTCCAGCGGATTGGAAGCAATATCCCATTTCAAGGACACTTTCACCGTCGCCCGCCCCGTTCCGTTGGCTTGCCGCTGAATAAATATCCCCTCGTTTTTATCTTTCGCTCCAGTACTATTCGACAGTTTGTATTCAAAACCACCGCCCACCGTATTTTCCTGTTTGTCCGTCAAATAAGCGTGCCGCCAAATATTTTGTGTCTTCGTCTTGTATTTCAAGAAAAAATAAACAGCATCATTGTTGAAATCATCACGCCAAGAATTGTCCCATTCCAAGGTGAAATTTACCGTCGCAATTCCATCCGCCTTTATGTTGAAAGGATTAATCTGTATATCCCCCGCAACCTTGACGTTATTCGCCCACCCACAAATCGTCCACCCACAGAGAAGCAGGCACAACATTTGCCGCACACAAACAGAATTTTTAAATGGAAACCACATAATCT
>JAVXFZ010000025.1:0-17132 GCA_036657595.1 Odoribacter sp.
ACAGGAGAGAATGAAGATTCTGTTTGAAACGTTTCCTGAAATTAAGCAGGGGTATAATTTGGTACAAAAGTTAAGATGTATTTATAATCAAAAGTATCAAATTGATGTAGCCAGGGCTAAGTTAGCCAGATGGTATGAGGATTTGTTGAATTCGAATTTAAAAACTTTTGGCACAGTGGCTAGAACGTTGGAAAACCATAATCATAATATTATTAATTATTTTAACAATAGGTCTACAAATGCTTCCGCCGAATCTTTTAATGCAAAAATAAAACAGTTCAGAGCTGGATTTAGGGGCGTTTCGGATATACAGTTTTTTCTGTTTAGGCTAACAAATATTTATGCTTAGCAAAAGTTGTGGAAACAACGTTTCACACAACTTTTGCTACTGATCCATTTTATACTTGCAAAGATAAGGAAAATGCAAAAGATGTGTGGATTTTTTTTAATCCACACATCTTTTGCAACTGATCCATTTATTGTTTGACACATACTATAGCCGACTGGTTGTATGAGCTGCCTTATACTGAAATTAGCGAAAACAAAGAGACCTAAGTAATTAATACTTAGGTCTCACGGTCGGGGTGACAGGATTCGAACCTGCGACCCTCTGGTCCCAAACCAGATGCGCTACCGGACTGCGCTACACCCCGTTTTAAATTCAGACACAAAGGTAATATTTGAAATCCAATAACACAATTTTTCCCTTCCTTTTTTTATTATTTCTCTATGAATATTATATATATAGCTGAACAAAAGTGAATTATAAGATAACAATTACTTAGTTGCCTGCTATCAAATGGCTTTAAATAAAAAAACGGACTTCACAAAATGTAAAGTCCGGTCAAAATAATTGTCTCGTTAATCAATCCTCGCGTAAATTATATTCCAAAACTAAAGGTACCTATTTGTTCGTAGATGACACTCACAATCCCTAAAAGCAAAATACCTGTCGTGCAGACAATGAGGCTAATACGCGTGTATGAGTCTGAGCGAATAGGTTGTATAGCTGTTTCGTTTTTATTAATAAACATTGCCTTTACAACTAATAGATAATAATAAAGTGAGATAATAGTATTCAACAAAGCAATAAATACCAAAAGGTAAAAGCCCTGATCAGCAGCCGCGGCAAAGATAAAGAATTTGCTAAAGAAACCCGCAAAAGGCGGTATTCCTGCCAATGAAAATAAAGCAAACATCATAATGATGCTTAAACGCGGGTTGGTTGAATACAAACCATTGTAATCGTTGATCGTAATTTTACCGGTATGTTGTTCAATACTTGAAATGACACCAAAGGCTGCAAGGTTAGAAACCATATAGACAAGAATATAATAAACTAAAGAAGTCATCCCCATAGCTGTTCCGCTAATTACACCCAACATAATGTATCCAGCTTGTGAAATGGAAGAAAAGGCAAGGAAACGCTTTAGATTCTGTTGTCTAATGGCAAAGAGATTAGCAATAGTGATGGTGGCAACGATAATAACACAAAATATCAATTGCCATTCGGTGATAAGATTTCCAAACACTTTAAACAGTAAGGTCATCAATACGAAGGCGGCAGAACCTTTAGAAATTACTGATAAATAAGAAGTTACAGACGTAGGAGCTCCTTCATACACATCAGCCGTCCAAAGATGAAAGGGCACCAAAGATATTTTAAAGAATAGCCCAACAATGAAGAAACAGAATGCCATAATTTGCAAAGGGCTACCATTTATTCCAGCAGGAATATCGGTAAAATAAAGTGTCCCAACCGTTCCGTATATCAGCGAAATTCCATATAGCGACAACCCGGAAGCAAAGGTTGCAGAAAGGATGTACTTGGCACCTGCTTCTGCTGACTTGTGTTTGTATTTATCAAATGCAGCCAATACTGCCATCGGAATAGAAGCAGTTTCTAAGCCAATAAAAAACAAAAGGAAATTACCGGCAGAAATCATAAAATACATTCCCAAGAGAGTTGATAATAATATCATATAAAATTCACCGCGGCGGATCACCACCGATTCACTATTCAGCCACGTACGTGCCTGCATTAGTACAATCAGCGTCCCTACGTTAAGTATTGTTTTTACGATTGATCCGATGGGAGTCGCGCAATACATCCCTCCAAAGGCCTCACTGGCTTCTGCCGGAAAAAAGTTAAGAAGGGTATGAACTAAAAATAATACGCAAGCCACCGGATGAATGTTGTCGAGATTTTTCTTTGAAGCAAAGAGATCATAGACAAGAAGGATCACGATCACCGCAATCAATGACAGTTCTTCTTTTAGGAATAGAAAATTGGAATAATCCATACTATTTAGATTTACAATGTTACAGATTTAAATTGGCAATCACAGCACCAAGGCTACTACGTATCATATCAGAAATCCACAAAGGGGCAAGTCCGATACCGGCAATGGCAATGATCAACACGATTACAGCAAAACGCTCATACCAAACAGCATCAGTCAATGCCAGATGATGCTCATTGACTACACTTCCGTAAAGTAATTTTCCAATGACTCGCAAGATATAGACCGCCGTGATCACAATCGAGGTGCAAGCAACAATAGTCATCACCCGATGAAAAATGTCCGTATGAGCAAATGAACCTACAAATATAGTCATCTCAGCAACGAAACCACTCAAGCCCGGAAGTCCGATAGAAGCAAGCCCGGCAATCACATAGCAAACTCCAAGAAAAGGCATAATCTTCATTAAACCGCCCATTTCACGAATATCACGCGTATGAGTTCGTCCATAAATCATCCCTATTAAGGCAAAAAATAATGCCGTCATTAATCCGTGACTAAGCATTTGCATTACAGCACCGGTAATAGCTGTTTCGTTCAGCATCAATATGGCAAACAGGACAAGTCCGCAGTGACTGACTGAAGAATAGGCATTAATATATTTCAAATCCGTCTGCACAATAGCAGAATAAGCACCATAAACGACACTAATTCCTGTGAGTATGATAAATATCCACGCCAATTCGTGAGCAGCCTGAGGCATCAACGCAATGGCAACCCGAAAGCAACCATATCCCCCCAATTTCATAAGTACACCGGCGTGAAGCATAGATACGGCAGTCGGTGCAGAAGCGTGACCGTCAGGACTCCACGTATGAAACGGAAAAAGAGCTCCCAATACACCAAAACCGATAAATGTCAGCGGGAACAACCATCTCTGCATTGCGATCGGTATATATTGGTGTGAAATATCAAGAATATTCATACTGGTAGCCCCGGAAAAGAAATAAATACCAAGAATCCCAACCAACAAAAGAGCAGAGCCTCCCATCAACATCAACGTCAATTTCATAGCAGCATACTCTTTTTTACCGGTACCCCAAACGCCTATCAAAAGGTACATTGGAATCAAGGCTATTTCGTAAAACATAAACATAGTAAACAGATCAGTCGAGATAAAAAAGCCGAAGACTCCAACACTCAACAGACAAAACCACATAAAATACTCTTTCGGCAATAGGTCAATTTTCCAAGAGGTAAAGATACCTGTAAATACAATGATAGAAGACAACAGCAACATTGCCACCGAGATACCATCCACTCCAACGGAATAATGGATATGAAGCGGTGCATACCACACTATTGAGGCGGTGTAAAGCATTTCTGCCGTATTTCCACTATTCCTTTCTCCTAAGAACATAAATACCAGTACAGCTGCCAGCACCATTAACAAGGATGCCCCTGTGGCACATACCGCACGGATTTGTTTCATATTTCCTGCAAGCATCAGACCGCACAACATCAGGATGGGGATCAGGACAAAAAGAGATAAAAAATTCATAATACGCTATATTTTAAATAAACACCACGAATAAAACAATTAACAAAGTACCAATCAAGAATACAAAAACATATTGCTGCACCTGTCCTGATTGTAATTCTCTGATCATACCAGAGGTTTGTTGAGTAATATAAGCCACACCATTTAGAGTACCATCAATAATATGACGATCGAACCAAGCTATCGGACGAGATACACAATTGAATATAATCCGTTTGGTGATAAAAAGGTAAAATTCATCAATATAAAATCGGTGATAAGCTGCTCGGTAAAGGTCGGAGTACATATTCATCAGTCGATCCGGAATATCGTTTGATTTCTTATAAAAGAAAGTTGCTATACCAATAGAGATGAGCGCAATGACAACACTACCGATGGCTACAAACAGATCAAGATGTATCATATAAGGCAAACCATCACTGCTAACAAATTCACCGAATGGAATAAATCCCGCAAATACAGTAATTCCTGCAAGAATCATAAGAGGAATAGTCATAAAAAAAGGAGCTTCGTGAGGTGTATGTTCATATTCTGTCGGAGTACCCCAAAAAATATTATAATACAAACGAAACATATAGAAAGCTGTCAGTCCGGCAATGAAGCTCATCAACAAACCAAATTGCGGGTTGAAAGCAAACACAGCCGCCAAAATTTCATCCTTACTGAAAAATCCTGAAAATGGAGGTATCCCCGAAATAGCTAAACAAGCAACTAAAAAAGTAATATGTGTAAAAGGCATATATTTCCTCAATCCACCCATACGGCTCATTTCGTTACTGCCAATAGAATGAATAATCGCTCCGGCGCAAAGGAACAACAAAGCTTTAAACATAGCGTGTGTAAACAGATGAAACATAGCTGCCATATATCCCGTACCTTCGTGTCCGCCCATTCCGGAAACACCGAGGGCGACCATCATAAAGCCAATTTGTGAAATAGTCGAAAATGCCAATACACGTTTAATGTCTGTCTGTACACAAGCGACAATGGCAGCATAAAGCGAAGTCGCAGCACCCACATAACCGATGCCTATCAGTACTTCGGGTGCGGCAATAACATAAAGTGGAAAAAGACGTGCCACCAAAAACACACCGGCAACCACCATCGTGGCAGCGTGAATCAATGCAGATACGGGTGTCGGACCCTCCATTGCATCGGGTAACCAAATGTGCAACGGAAACATAGCAGATTTACCGGCACCTCCAATAAAGATCAAAGCCAACGCCCAACCTATCACCGAACCACCCATAAATGTAACACCGGCGGCACTGGAAAAGAGCGAAGCATCACCCGATGTCAATTGTTCAAAACTGAACGTTTGAGTATAAAAAGAGAGTAGTAAAATGCCCAACAGAAAGCCCAAATCGGCAAAACGAGTTACAATAAATGCTTTCTTAGAGGCGGCAATCGCTGCTGGTTTTGTATAATAAAATCCTATCAACAAATAAGAAGACACACCCACCAATTCCCAGAAAATATACATCTGAAAAATATTGGTTGCCACAACTAATCCAAGCATCGAAAAGGAAAATAAAGACAGGAATGCGTAATAACGCTGAAATCCGCGTTCGCCTTTCATATATCCAAGGCTATATATATGCACCATCAACGATACGGTGGTAATGACAACAAGCATCATCACCGAAATAGGATCAAGCAGAATGCCCAAGTCTATGTGAAGGGTATCTGTAAATTTCAGCCACTCAACGTTCACTGGAATCAATTTCACAAAAGCACCATCAACACGTGGTGACGAAAAATACAATCCGGCCGTTATATAGGATAACAGAGTGGTGAAAGCCAGAGAGAGTGTACCAATACAACCTGCCACAAAAGGTCGGAGTTTCATCCCCAATAACCCAAGCACCAAAAAGGTAAACAGTGGGAGGAGTAGGATTAATAAAGTATATTCCATAATCTTTATAATTTACTGAAGTCTATTGACTTATTTATTGCTTTTTGTAATAAGATTTTTTTTATTTCTCTCTATTACAACCATTCTTTAGCGTTACTTAATCTTTCATTTCATCCAGATTCTTCACCTGAATATTCCGAATATTTCGATATATATTGATGATAATAGCAATAGCAATAGCAGTTTCACAAGCAGATACCCCTATCGCAAAAAGCGTGAAAAAAAATCCTTCAAGCTGTCCCGGGAAAAGGAAACGATTGAACGCTACAAAATTAATATCAACAGAATTAAGAATTAACTCTATTGAGATCAGGACTGCCAACATATTGTGGCGCGTGATAAAACCGTAGATTCCCGCAAAAAACATAATGGTACTGACTACCAAATAATATTCCAATGTTATTTCCATAATCTCAGGCGGTCACTGACCGCGTTATAAATTATACATTTGTGCGCCGCCAAGCGGCTATTATCTATTATAATCCAACACATTCATCGTTTCCGGGCAATTAAAATACCACCCACAATACAAGCTAACAACAACACACTAATCAACTCAAACGGGAGCAGGTATTGATACTTATCCGTTCCCATCAAAGCTGTTCCTATCACCTTCTGATCTATTTCTTCTGCAACAAAAAGCGATGGACCAAATGAATGAGTCAAAGTAATAAAAATACAGAGAGCAGCTCCGGCAAATGAAGCTATCAATCCGGCAAAAAACTGACTATTCTTAATCTTTTCTATCTTCTTACTTTCAGAACTGGTAAGCAGGATAGAAAATACATATAAAACAATAATACCTCCCGCATAAATAGTTAATTGTACCGCTCCAAGAAACGAATAGTTCAATTGGAAATACATACCTGCCGTTGCAAAAAGAACAAACAACAGATAAGTTGCCGAACGGAGTATCCGCCGGGTGGTTACGGTCATTATAGAGCAGACAACCATCACTGCTGCCAGAAAAAAGAAGACCGCTTGTGGTAAAGTTATTTCCATATCTTAATGTATAGTTACAAGGTTATAGAGTTTCATTTTGATTCTGCTGCAAACTGGAACCTTCACGATTCAGTTGACGAACAAGTTTCTCGCGTGTAAAGACAGCGTGCTCGAAGGTTGGCTTGAATTGAATAGCATTATGCGGACAAGCGCGAACACAAAGCTGACAGAAGATACAACTACCAAGGTCATACTGATAATGCAGCAACACTTTTCGCTTCTTTCCATCTTCACCGGTAACCATTTCCGATTCTATATGAATCGTATCATTGGGACAATTCATCTCACAAATTCCACAAGCTACACAATGATGCTCATTCTTCTCGTTATGAACCATCATTAATTCTCCCCGAAAACGGTCAAACATCTGTAATGTCGCCCGATTTTCAGGATACCGCTCAGTTGTTTTCTTCGTAAAGAACTCACCAAGGGTAATACGCATACCTTTCAACAGAGAAAACAACCCGCTGAAAAAAGAACTGAAATATTGTTGTGTACTTCTCATAATACCTAAAAATGTAATTTAAATACAACCACCAACACCATCAAAAAAAGATTACACAGATTGATCGGTAACAGGTACTTCCATTCCAAACGCAGCAGTTGATCAATCCGAAGGCGTGGAAATGTCCATTTAAACCACATAATGATAAAGATCATCACAGCGGTTTTGCCAAGGAACCAAAAAATGGAAGGGATATAATCCATCACCATATTAAAAGCCTCCCAGCCCGGAATATGTAACGGCATCCAGCCACCCCAAAACAAAGTGGTAGCCACAGAAGCAACAATAAACATATTGACAAACTCAGCCACATAAAAGAAACCAAAGTGCATCCCCGAATATTCAGTATGGTATCCTGCCGTCAATTCCGAATCAGCTTCCGGAAGGTCAAAAGGTCCACGGTTTGTTTCCGCAGTTCCGGCAATCAAATAAATGACAAAAGCAATGAAAGCAGGAAGATGTCCCTTAAAGATAAACCAACAGTCCGCCTGACTTTCTACAATGGTTGAAAGTTGCATACTTCCGGTGAGCACCACCATCGTTAGGATAGACAAACCAATAGACAATTCATAGCTAATCATTTGCGCTCCACTTCGCATAGCACCGATCAATGAATACTTATTATTACTCGCCCAACCGGCAAGTAGAATACCAACAATACCAATCGAAGACACGGAGAGTAGAAAAAAGATACCCACATTAAAATCAATAATCTCCAATCCTTTTGCAAAAGGAATACAACTAAACGCCAAAACCGAAGAAATAATCACGATATAAGGTGCCAAGTTAAATAGAAAACGATCAACGTGATTAATCTCAATAATTTCCTTGATCAACATCTTAATCATATCAGTCACCACCTGTATCGTTCCAAAAGGTCCTACCCGATTCGGTCCAAGGCGACATTGAAAAAACGCACAAACCTTACGTTCCGCATAAATCAGGATTAAAGCCACAACAGCATACCCTACCAACAAACAAAGTCCGATCAAAACAAACTCTGTCAACATCACACACGAGGCGGGCAATAAATCTCGTAAAGTGGCATCAATCCATTGTGTTACTACTGCAAAATCAAACATATCTGAATAAGCTAAAAGTTAAAAGCTACATTTTAATCGTTCACTACCGATCAATGTCCGGCACCACATAATCCAACGATCCGCCGATAGCAATCAAATCGGCAATTTTATTATCACTCGCAAGCAAATCAACAACGGATACCAACGGTAAACCCGGCGAACGAAATTTCATTCGATAGGGATACTTATCCCCTCGACTTTCAATATACACCCCAAATTCACCACGAGCAGCCTCCACGCTTCGGAAATACTCACCCTCAGGCAATTTAATAATCGGCTTTGTTTTCACTGCAAAATCACCTTCAGGTATATTATCCACCAATTGTTCCAAAATATGCAAAGATTGTTCTATCTCATACATACGTACCATATAACGTTGAAACACATCGCCCTCCGTATGAGTAATTTCTTTAAAATCCACTTTATCGTAAGCAGCATAAGGATGAAGCTTACGGACATCACACGCCCAACCGGAAGCTCGTCCCGACGGACCCGTAACACCATAAGAAATAGCATCTTCACGTGTCAAAATACCAATTCCTTGCATACGCTCCTGAGCAATGACATTGCCTGTAAATACCCCGTGATACTCCTTCAACATAGGTGGTAAATATTGGATAAAATCCTTTATCCGTCCTATCAGATTCGGATGAATATCTGCCGCCACTCCACCAATTACATTATATTGCTGAATCAAACGCCCGCCACAAGTCTCCTCCAACATATTCAAAATCTTCTCTCGATCACGAAAACCATAGAAAAAAGCGGTCAACGCTCCCAAATCCATACAAAAAGTCGACCAAAACAACAAATGCGAAGCTACTCGTGTCAACTCATCCATAATCGTACGGATATACTGTGCCCGCGCCGGCACCTCAATCCCCATTGCATCCTCCATACAAAGACAAAGAGCGTGACGATTCATATGTGCCGACAAATAATCCAAGCGATCAGTCAAAGCCAATGTCTGCGGATAAGTCAGACTCTCACACATCTTTTCTATCCCTCGATGAATATAGCCACAATTCACATCCACCTTTTTCACAATCTCACCTTCCAATGCCACCCGAAAACGCAACACCCCGTGAGTAGCCGGATGCTGAGGTCCGATGTTCACCACATACTCATCATCTTCAAACAAAATATTCTCACGCTCTGTTAACTCTCCCTCCTCATTTTCTTCCAACGTATAAGTCGAATCAGGACTTGATTCACTTTCCAAATTCACAGGATTCACCTCCTCACTCATATCATAATCCTTCCGAAAAGGATAGCCCACCCAATCATTCCGCAAAAACAAACGGCGCATATCCGGATGATTAATAAAACGAATACCGAAAAAGTCAAACACCTCGCGTTCATTCAGATTCGCCGTAGCCCAAATATCCGAAACGCTGACCAACTCCGGGCTCTCCCGATCGGCAGTCTCTTGTCGGAGCACAATTCGATGACCGTGTATCGTAGAATTCAGGTGATACACCACTCCCATCTTTTCTCCCCAATCCATCCCCGTCATACAAACCAAATAATCGAATGCCAAATCCTTCTCATCGTGCAAATACTGCGCCAATTCGTGAAAAGAAGCCGGTACGACGGTCACCGTCAACCAATCCTTCTCTTCTATCACAGCGTCAGGCACTAAGGCTAATATCTTCTCTCTCATAATCATTATATATGAATCTATTACAAGTCCTTCGGTTTATCTTCCTGTTTATTCGCACCTCCCAGAAACTTCTCCACCTTTATCTTGCGCTGTAATTGCAACATACCATAAAGCAAACCCTCCGGACGTGGAGGACATCCCGGAACATAAACATCCACCGGAAGAATCTGATTCACGCCCTTCACCACGTGATACGACTTATTAAAAGGTCCACCCGAAATAGCACATCCTCCCATCGCAATCACATACTTCGGATCCGCCATCTGATCATAAAGTCGCCGCAACACAGGAGCCATCTTATGCACAATCGTTCCAGCCACCACAATCACATCCGCCTGCCGCGGACTCGCACGCGTCACCTCAAACCCAAAACGGGCAAAATCATAACGCGCCGCACCCACTGCCATAAACTCAATGCCACAACAGCTCGTTGCAAACGTAAGCGGCCAAACGGAATTAGAGCGACCCCAATTAATAAGGTCATCCAAACATCCCACCAATACATTCGTACCATTTTCTCTCAGTTGTTCGAGGTATTCATTATCATTGAAATCCTCATACTTCATCGATTTTATCTTTGGAACCATAAATCACAATTTACTAAGTAACATCATTTCCACTCCAATGCACCCTTTCTCCAGGCATACGTTAACCCCAAAATCAGAATCAACATAAAAAACAATATATTGATCAGTCCGTCAATCCCGGTGTCTTGCACTGTCACTGCCCACGGAAACAAGAAAACAGCCTCCACATCAAACATCAGGAACAAAATAGCAAAAAGATAATACCCCGCTTTAAACTGCATCCACGACTTTCCGCGTGTCGGAATACCGCATTCGTATGCTTCTCCTTTTTGCCGATTATACGAACGCGGTGAGATCAACCGGGCGATACCCAACGCAACAGCTACCAATGCAATAGCAGTAATCAACACGACTACAAATAATGTCAAATTCATAACAAATATGCTTTTATTAACTCTTTAATGAACAAAAGACGAACCACTTTCAGTGGTTCCACCGACCACGATGCCCGGTTTCTATTAAATAATGATTTTTTTCAATGCATAAACATAATAGTCAATCTGACTCGGTCTTGCAAACAAAAAATGATTGTCAGAAAACACATTAGGTTCATAGATCTGAGAATGCATATCATTATATCGGAAATGAACGAATATACGAGGATAGGATTTTTTGTCATACGTATGATGACCATTTTCATCGGTAAGATCACCGGCATTGACAAACAATATCGAAATAAATGAACGCAACAAATTGTGTCCTTCATCCTCTTTCGTATTTCGGATTTGCCAAGAACTCGACGTTTGCATAGCCTGCACGTCAATGGAGATCGCTCCCTGACATTCCCCCGCTGCGAACGAAGAAAAAACCAAAAACAATATAAACCACTTTACAAATTGCACTCGCTAACTTTTTTGAATGCGCGAAGATAACATTAAATTCCCGGATTGCACAGCAAATTCTCTTAAAAGTCGGACAAACAAATGGAAATACTTATTTCACTTTGAAGCAAACGTTCATAAATCAATAAACGGAAGCATTCAAAAAAAGCATCTCCCGAAAGAGATGCTTTTACAAAAAATATGAAATTTTAAAAGACTAATTCATTCGCGCCGCACGCATCATTCGTCCACCACTTCTTCTTTCTGCTTCTTTTGCATACTTTTCTTCTTCCATCTTAGATTTATCCATCCCCAACGTATCGCCATTCTTTTTTTGCAAACGAGCTTTTGAATTCATCAAGTCAGCTTTCGTAAAATAATCATCCGTTGCCTGACACATTTTATCAATCCAACGAATACCTTCTTCCACCAAAGCCTTATCATCACAGCTCGTTAAAGTCTCTATATAATTCTGGAAATATGCTTTTTCAGCTCCTTCCCGGAATAAATTATAAGAAAATACTTCCTGCATCTTATCGAATATTCCACGAAAATCTCCCTTTCTCACCAAAGCTGCCGTATAAAGATTTGCCAAAGCTGCCGGTGCCTGATCGTAATCAACCGACAACAAATAATTCACCAACTCTGTATTCCGATTTTCATTAAATGCTTCCGACATCCCCGGACGCCAAGAGGATAACTCCATTACTGCCATATACATTGATCTCGCTAATTTATGTTCCACCACCTCTTTTCCGGCAATCTCATAAAATTTCTCCCGATTAGCCATCACTTGCTTCAACGGTTTAGACAACGGATCATTCACATTCTTCACAATCAAATCCCAATTTTCTTTCGTGGCAATTTGTTCATCTGTCAATGAATTTAGGTATTCAGAAGCCACTATTGATTGCTCTTTCGCCATATAAGCCGAAGCCAACGCATTCAAATAATTGCCTAAAAACGCTACTCCCCGCTCTCCGGCTTCATAACGTTTCGTCAGTCCGCTCAGATTATTTTGCGGATCATTAGCAGCCTTAGCTCCTGCCAACAACCATTCAGCACTACCGGCACCCACCATCCGATGTACCACCTGCTGTGTTGTCGGATCTACAAACACCAATGTCGGGAACGCTTTGATGCCAAACGGCACTTTTAATGCCACCCCATCAGCATCCTTTTCCATATCCAACTTCAGATTTACAAAATGTTGATTAAAGAAATCACCCACCGCATCTTGCGTAAATACATCCTTCGCCAACATCTTACAAGGTCCACACCAAGAAGTATAGCAATCTACAAAAATCAATTTTTTCTCTTTTTTCGCCAGCTTCAAGGCTTTCTTCCATTCAATGTGCTGAAAATCAATACTACGATTTTGAGCTTCCAGTCCGAAAATAATTCCGGCAATCAGAAATGCTAATAAAAATATCTTTTTCATATTCATTCGTTGAAATTAATCGACTTATTTATTGAATTTTTTAGACACTCCGGCTACAATATCATTAAATTCCTGCGTAATTCCTTCTTTAAATTCCGGTGACAATGGATCAAATCCGTGATAAATGCTAACGACAAATTCACATTTATTATTTTCTTTCGGAAGCACCTCAAAAGTATACACCCATTGATTATCACCGTCATAATCTGAAGAAGTCACAAAATAGCAAATTTTAAAGAGATCGTAATCAATTACGCTAATGTGTTGCTTCCTTTTTTTATCAGCCTTTGTTGTTAATTCAATCTTTGCATTCAATGCCTTTTCTTCACACGAGAAAGCTTTCACTCCTGAAAATTTCTTATAATTCTCCGGTTCTGAAATATAATCCCACACTTTCTGTGCCGGTGCATTCAAGATCACCTTCTTCTCAACAGCCGGTGCTATTTTCTTCGCCGCTGTCATCTGTGCTTGCAAATGACCAACAGTAAACATCATTACTACCAGGCAAATCATCACTTGAATTGTATTTTTCATCTTTAAATTTTCATTTTTAATTTATCACTACATCCCCATCGCTGGCATAACTACACTCTCTTTTTTCTTTCCGCTGACCATTTCTGTCAGTTTGTCTGTTAATTTCTTCCCGCGAAGATTTTTACCTACAATGCGACCTTCTTTATCCAACACCAAAATATAAGGGATACCGGAGAATTGATATTGCTTCATCACATCTTTTCCGGCTTTCGGAGCATTCACTTGTGTCCAAGGCATATTTTCTTCTTTCATCGCTTTTCTCCAAGCAGCTCCATCTTTATCAATAGAAACACTTAAAAATACAACTCCCTTATCGCTAAATTCTGCATAATCTTTTTTCAAATTCGGAATTTCTTGCCGACACGGACCACACCAAGATGCCCAAAAATCCAATACTAAGATTTTTCCTTTAAAATCCTGCGGACCGAAGCTCTTTTTACCATCCGGTGTCGGGAATGAAAATTCCGGTGCCACTTTCCCTTCGGCCAAACGTTCTTTCTGAGCCTTTGCTTCTGCCAAATCCGCTTTATATTTCAACAAAGGAGCATAATTCGGATTCTTAGCTTCCAAACGGGATACCACACTTTTCACCAATTCGCTATTTTCTTCTCCCCGAAGCATCGACAACACAGCTAATACACTATTTCGATCCCCGTAATGCTCTGCCAAAAACTTAACACGAGCCCGTGATTCATCCCCCAACATAGTATAAAATTTTCCTGAAACATCCTGCTTTGCTTGGTCATCAATACCGGGAATCCGATACACCCCTTGCGAAATACCAATCATCAACTGATAACCACGATAACCATCCCAATTCAAGAGATTCATCACCTCATTATTCGCTCCTCCGTTGATATGTACATAAGGAGGATTTTTAATCTTCATCTTAGCCGTATCTTCTCCTCGGAAATCAATCATTAAATCTTCATCTTCTGCCCAAAAATTGACACTTTGCCATTTTTGACAATCCAAAGTGTACACTCCCGGTCTGTCCACCTTCATTTTAAACTCATAAGTACCGTCTTCCTTCACCTTACAAGAATCCAAGATTGTTTTGTCAAATCCCTGACGCTCAACGATCTCCATATTAAACCGATTATAAGGAAATTTCACTTTTCCTTTAATGGTAATCGTTTTTTGAGCGAAAACATTGCTTGCTCCGGCTACCAGACAAATAATAAATAACGCACTTAAAATCCTTTTCATAAATACTAATTTAATGATTAAAATGATATTCTATATATTCCTATTTCTTCAATTCACTTGCCAACTTTTCAAAGAAAGTCCGATACGACATCATACTCTGTTTTCCGCCTGCTTCTTCCTGCTTCACACAAACCGCAACGGCATCGTCAAACCATTGAGCTGCTTGCAGCCTCAATGCCTGATCCTTGCACTGCTGACTAATCCGCAAGCCCCAATTATATAATACAAGGTCAGCTACCTGACCCTTCTTCAACTCTTCACTTCCCAAAGCGATATAAGTCTTCCAATCGCCTATTTTTTCAGCATTGCTCATTCGAGCATTCATTATAATTCCTTCTTTCCCATCCACATCCGCTTTTTTCAAACGTTTCACATAACGTTTAAAACCCTTCTCATCCAACACAGCCTCTTCGCCTCTCCCTGAAACAAATTGATTTCCACCGATCGCCCACACCGTTGCTATTTTTTGCTTCACCTCCTTATCACCAAAAAACTGACAAAATTCCATCCGATGATCATATACATAAGTGAACACCTCCGAATTGACATCATTAATATACTTCATAAACAAATCCCAATTCCCTTTTTCTTTCAGTTTCCCTTTATCCAGCGTAGCGAAATAATCCAAGGTCACCTGTTCAGCCTCTTTAGCACGATTCGCTACATCCAAAACATTCAGATATTCCTGAATAAACTCAGGTGTTCTATTCCCACCTTGATAAATAGCCATCATCGAAGCCAAGCCTTTACCGCTCAAAGCGATCTCCGCCTGCTTTACAAAATCTCCGGCATCCATTCCTCCCACCACACAATGCACCATCTTTCCATCCGCTCCAATAAAATTTAATGTTGGATAAGCACTCACCGCATAACGGTCTTTTAACTCTTTCCCCTCGCCCTTTTCCATATCCACTTTCACATTCACAAATTTCTCATTAAAAAATGCGGCAACTTCCGGATCTGTAAAAACAGTCTTAGCCATCTTTTTACAAGGACCACACCACGAAGTATAACAATCCATAAAAATCAATTTATTTTCTTGCTTTGCTTTTTCCAATGCCTGCTCCCAACTTCCTGCCGTAAAGGTAATCCCTTCCGCCTTTTTCAACGCTTCTTGTCCGTAACCGATAAATTTATCTCCTTCCGTATATCCGCCGGCTAAATAAACCAACTTTCCATCTCCATTAATAAACACAAACGAAGGATAACCGTGCGTACCATATTTATCCGCCAACTCTTTCTCCTTTCCAAAATGCATTTTCAAATTGATAAAATGCTGATTATAAAAATCAGCCACCCGATCTAAAGAAAATACATTCTTCACCATCAACACACAAGGTTGGCAATAATCCGTATAAGCATCAATAAAAATCAGCTTATTCTCTTTCTTCGCCTTCACCATCGCATCCTTCAAACTTATTTCCTCAAAAGCGATCACGCGGCTATTACCCCGCTTCACCGCAGCTGCCTTTACTGCCTTTTCGCCGGTTTTAATCAACATACCCGGATCCTTTGTCAACAAATAAGGACTTACTACTCCTAAAATATCCCCATTCGGCATAAAAAAGCCATAGGTAGGATACATATTCATCACCAACTTCGGAGCAAAAGCCGATCCCTCTTCCGTCATCATATCTATATGAATTGCCACCACATTCCGATCACAAAACTCTCTCACGCCCGGTGCCTTCATCAAATCCCGTTCCGCCTCCTCCTGCTTCTTTTGCATCTCCGGCTTCATCGCCTTTCTCATCGCATCCACCAACACAATTTTACCTTCCTTTTGCGCCTGCGCTGCCGCCTGCTCCCACGTTAATTTCTGAAATACTGAAGTTTTTTTCTGAGCATTCACCGATAAGGTTAATACCATCAGAAAACAAAGAAAGACACACAACGGTGTACACTTGTTCATCCTTTTCATTCGCATTTTTTAATTTAAAAGTTTCCTCTGACATTTGTACAGAGGAAACTTTAGATCCTATTCCTTATCAATCATATCTATTACTTTACCAAAACCGGTAAATGACTCTATCTCACCTTCCACTTGTCCATTCAATTCATTGAATTTTATTTTATAAACCCTTCCCTGCGATCCGTCATAAGTTGCTACAAACAATATCCTTCCGCTGTAATCTTCATTAGCAAAATGAGTATACAACTTCATTGATACGATTTCTTCCCCGGCTTTCGATAAAATAGTAGTCACTCCTGTTGAACCAAACAGATAACTATATACACTGGAACCTGCGGCATAAAACATCACATCTCCACGTGTTCCAAAGACAAATTGATTGGCAGCATTAATGTTTTCCAATCCGCTTAAATCGTGCTTAGCCAAAGCTAATGGAGTTGTTGTACGAAGATCGGCAACATAAAGCCACGGCTTTTCGGCAGCCAATGCATCCTTGAAAATAGCACACGTAATACCGTCCCGACCTTGTCCCATATACTTCAATTGTAATTTAGTCGTCTTGTCAGGATTGATCGCACCGGTATTGAATACACCAGTTGGTGTTTTAAGATACCCTGTACCACCATTATTTGTAATCGTAACGAATTGACCTTTTGT
>JAVXFZ010000025.1:17232-36684 GCA_036657595.1 Odoribacter sp.
GCTTTCATAAACAATGTACCGTAATCTTCACTCAAAACTTCGTACGAACCGGCTTCCATCTTCACCACACCATCCGCTTTAAACAAAAACAAATGATCGTACGCATTGTTCATATTGCGACGTCCCAAAAATTTCCCATCCCGTAATTTCTTTCCGCTATTCGAAGCCGAGAAATAATTGCGCACCACTCCTTTCTGAGAAACAGATAAACCGGGTACGATTTCCGCATCACGCACAATCTGAAAATCACCTTCTCCCGCTGCATTTTCATCATAAATCAACCATCCTATGACAGAATTTATGTCTAACTTAAATCGATAATCCGTACAAACTTTGGTCACTTTATGTGTCACTTTCAAAACAACATAGTACTTATCAGGAGCCTCCACCAATGTATATTTCAACGTCTGTTCATTACCCATTATTTTTTTAGGAGCATAATGATCCTCATCATCCGCCAGAGGATGTTGGGAATACAAACTCCATTCAAAATCAAATTCAGCGGCTGAAGCCCCGTCATTCAATACAATCTCCGGATTCAATTCCAACACGGAATAACGATCTCGACTGATCTGTCCCTTATTTTGTGTCACCTCCGGAATATTCACCGCAGCATCTTTTATATCCACATAATCGTAGTTCCCTTTATCTTCAAAACACGAAGTGATAAAGAACAACGATACAATCAATGTAAATAACATATATCTCGCTCTATTTTTCATATACTTATCCTTTAAAATTAAAACTGTTAGAACACATTTACTGGTGTAATTCAATTATTTTCTCTACTATGTATTAGCAGAAAACCACATTTTACTTCCATCATCATCTGTCAAATACACACCATTATGATCAGCCGCATAGGCATCCAATTTTGTATTTAATTCATCCTTTAATGCTGTCATCGGACCATAATCCCAACCGGTATAAGCAACCATATCAATCGTTTTTAAATAGTCAAAAACAAATTGGTATTTATTTTTAGTACATTTCCCTATAATATAGGGCAAACCGCCAACATCTCCTTTACTGGAATACCAATTTTTAGGGAAATCGCCGGAAAATGCTAATTTCACTTTCCCATAAACTCCGGGGACAAAATCCGTAGAAGGAAGAACCACTAATTCTACCGCAAGCCCACCGGGCACATCCACTAAACCTTTCTTATAAACCGTCACCGGCAAAATAGCGGAAGTCTTTCCGGCAGGTATCGTAATCTTTAATGGTGTAACAAAATTTGTTTCCACGACAGCCGTTGTCCTATTTCCCAATGCAAAATTGACTTCCCGGTCTTTTTCAACCATCAGTGATTGGATCTCAACCTCTACGTTGAATGTATATTCACTGATTGCGGGGTCCATTGCCAAGAAAGATGTTTCTGCACTATCCTTTTGATTGATGCGCAAATTGATAGCATCCGGTCCGGAATAGTTTGCTATCTGATCTTCGCTACACGACACAGCGAACAACGAGATCAAGCCTATCAATAATCCTATTTTCAAATTATTTTTCATACTCATCAAATTTTAAATCATTTAATCCCGTTCTCCCAAGTCGATTTCAGCGTCGGGCATCGGCAATTTATAAACGGCATTCGCTGTTGCTATTTTTTTCGTCTCCATTCGTTTATGGTAGAAAAACAATTGACCTTCTCCTAAAAATTCACGCTGATATTCCTTTAATATCTCTTTCTGAATCTCTATCGGATCCGTATTCGTCAACTTCTCCGTTAGTCCGCGCATTTTACGCACCTTATTCAGATCCTCCAACGCCAAAGCCGGATTTGCTGTTTTGTTACACTCCGCAGCAATATAATACATTTCGCTGATACGGATGGATGGCATACGGTTGCGTTTCGGTCTGACCACACTTCCGCCAATAGTTTGATTATCCATCTGCCAAAATTTAGAATAAACATCTGCTAAACCGTTATCCGTTTCAAAGAACACCCCCCGATAATCGGAAGCTGCATACAAAAAATCACCGGAATTACCTTTAGGAGCAATCCGACTGCTCAATGGCAATTGTGTTTCTTTAAAATAGCCTTTGATATATTCATTCAACTTCGGCATATTAAAAGCAAACAACTGCTCCGTTGAAAAAGTACGATCCCGAAGAGCCGAATTTGAATTGGTGATGTCATTCTTATTCACCCAAGGAAAAACTCCCGCATTATTTTGCGCGTCAATCACAATCTGTGCGGCAGTCTTAGCCCCCTCTAAATCTCCGGCATACAGACAAATCCGAGCTTTCAATCCCTGCACAGCGTAATAGTTCAAATGGAAATTACGATTTGCTAAATAACCATTGTCTGCTCCGGCAACATCTTTCCCTGTGAAAATCGGATCTTTCTCTAACAACTTCAAAGCACTATTAATATCCTCTAAAGCTAATTTTACCACCTCATTGGCTGTTGACTGACCCGTTATTGCAGGTTTAGAAGTCTTCACATAAGGAATTGATTTTACTGAATCACCAAAATTGTAATCTGCATACAACCTCAATAAATCAAAATGTATAAAAGCTCTCAATGCAATCGCCTCTCCCCGAATCATTTCATAATTATCACCGTGAAACACCTCCTGTTTCTTTTCAGTGTACTCTATCAACGTATTCACATTCGCTATGGTCTTATACATACTCAACCATACCTTCTCTACGATAGGCTTCGTCGATACTTCTCCATATTTATAACGCTGTAAATTAGCGTATGCCGAAGAGGAAATGTCAAGCGATCCACCTTTGCTCCATTCCTGTCCCAAAATCCCCACCATTCCATAAGTCAATTCTTTTCCATATAACTCAGGCTGACAAAGAGCAATATACGCTCCTGCTAAAGCAGACTTAAAGCCTTCTTCATTGCTAAACAAACGATCAGCCTCCTCTTCCGTTTTAGGTTTCACATCCAGCCAGTCACTACACGCTGTGTTCATAAACAAAGCTAAACATACCCAAGCGGCAAATTTCAGTCTATATATTTTTTTCTTCATAATCTCTATTTTTTCGTTTTCATAATTTTTTTCAAACGTCCGTTTTACATTACTTAAAACGTTGCCTGTACCGCAAACGAAAAAGTTCTGGCATACGGATATTCAGTACCACGTTCTGTTTTCACCGTAGAAGCCCGGAATACATCATTGACATAAAATTGAACTTTCAAACGTTCCAACGTATGATTCTTCATAAAATTGCAATAGCGAAAATCATATCCAACATTCAACGATGTCATCTGCAACTCATTCAAATCCTGTACAAAACGAGAGGTCGGACGAGTAAACGGTTCTCCTGAATCAAACCTTTTATACTTAGCTGCCACTCCGGGAGTTGACCAACGGTCGGAATACATCCGGCGATCCACATTATATTGTATATCCGCATTTTCAATCTTATCTACCAACGTTTGATTATAATACTGTCCTCCCAATTTATAATAGAAAGAAGTATTCAAAGAAAAACCCTGATATTCAAAATTAAAACCAAATGTTCCGGAAACTTTGGGTAAAGCATCACCTACCACAACCTGATCTTTCGGATTCCATTTATAAACCATTTTCCCATCAGCAGACACAAAGACTTCATCTCCATTCATCGGATTAATACCCAATGACTGTACCGCCCAAATCGCATCCATTGATTGTCCCTCAGAATAACGAACAGAAGGTTTTGTCACCCCTTTATTGTTTTCGTGATCAGGATTCGCACCACCCCCATTTACTTTCTCGTCATCTTTGCTACCGTTCATCACAGACAATGCATCCGATATTTTTAAGATTTTATTCTTATTGTGCATAGCCGATCCGAATACACTAAAATACATATTGCGTTCAGTGTCCTTAATAATACGGGCATTCACCTTCGCTTCAAGACCTTTATTCCTCGTTTCGCCCAAATTCTCCGTATAACTATCAAATCCGACAGAGGGGGGTAATGACACCGGTGTCAACAAATTCTTGGTGTTTTTAATATAATAATCGAAGGTCACATCGAACATATCCAAAAAAGAAACCTCTATACCAAAATTATTGTCCTGCGTTTTTTGCCATTGCAATTCAGGATTAGCCAATCCTAACAAATACGAACCGATAATATTATCGTAACTTTCGTTATAATATTTATAAGTCGCAATCGCCTGATAGGAATTAAAATTCTGTGAACCGGAATATCCGGTAGAAGCTCTTAATCTGAGTTTCTCCATAAAATCAATTCCTTCAAAAAAACTTTCTTTGTGCACATTCCAACCGATACCTGCCGACCAAAATCCTCCCCAACGTTTGTCAGAACCAAAAAGAGAAGAAGCATTCGCCCGATAAGTGGCATCCAATAAATAACGATCATCAAACGAATAGTTGATAGATGCCAATACACTCATCTCTCTCACTAACGATTCATCGCCATAAGGACTACCCGAAACGTACTCTTTTGCGTGTGTAATATAATCCATTTTATTATTGGCAAACCCTTGCGCCTGAAAATAAATCATATCATATTTCCGCTGTCCCACACTCCACTGTGCATTGGCAAACAGTAAATGTTTACCGAATGTCTTTGAATAGTTAGCAGAAATATCCCCATTAAAATCTAAACGATTTCCATTCCCCATCGTATATTTTCCTCGTTTAAAGTAATCTTCACTATCCGGACTGATGTCCTTAAAAGTAGTATGATCTCGAGGTAAAAAGACTTCACTGTCATTTTTATTACTGATTAAACCAAAACGTCCTTTCAACTTCATCCCTTCAAAGGCGTCCCACTCTGCATACAAATTATTTGTAATATCTGTATATTTAGACGAATTTTTAGTATTCAGGTCCGCATTAATCAATGGATTGTAAATCAAATGATCCCCTTGACCATTAGCAATTTGATAATCACCCATCACTTCTCTGATACTTCCATCTTCATTATAGGCGCGCCAATAAGGATTCAGTTTAGCATATTCAGAGAAAGCACCATAAGGCGACTCATCTGCCTTATTAAAAGTAACCGAAAGCTGCTCACGGAACAGAAAATTGCGGAAACGATACTGAAAATTAAATCCGCCGGAGATCACTTCCCGACCGGAACCTTTCATCACACCCGCAACCTTATTATACGAAAAATCAATATTATAACGAATCACATCATCCCCTCCCTCAAAATTCAACGTATGCTTATGTCCTACACCCACTCGTAAAGGTTTATTCAACCAATATGTATTCACCCCTCGCTGCACCTCATTGTAATATTCATTATATTTCTCATCATATTCCTGTTGTAGAGTCGGGCGTCCCAATTTATCCGTATAAACACCTGCCCGTTTTTCTATCGCCAATTTCTCTGCCGCATTCGCCAAATTATAACTTCCTAAATCCGGCGTTTGAATATTCAAATTTCCATTGTACGATACTTTCAACTTTCCAACCTCCGGCGTAACTGTTTCAATCACGACCACTCCATTAGCACCCTTAGAACCATAAAGAGCTTTAGCAGTCGCATCCTTCAGCAAAGTGACAGAAGCCACCCGGTTCATATCCATATCCATCACCTTTTCGATCGTTTGCTCAAAACCGTCCACAATAAAAAGCGGTTGATTCGGATTGGTCTGATACTTATCCTTCATATCCGAAAAATTAGACGCTCCACGCATCTGAATATCGGGAACACGGTTCGGATCAGAACCAAATTCGTTACTTTCCAATACCTGAAAGGAGGGATCTATATTCTTCAACGACTGAAGGATATTCTGATTACCGACCCGTTTCAGTTCCTCCGCCTTGATGGTTGTCACGGCTCCGGTATAGCTATCCGCCTTACGGGTGAAAATACCGGTCACCACCACCTCTGCCATTTCTGAAACCTCCGGTTCCAATTTAATTTCAACATATTCGCGTTTACCCACTACCACATCCATTGACTTGTAACCGACAAATGTCACCTCCAAAGTAGGAACATCTCCCACCACTGTCAACTGAAACTTACCATCAATATCTGAGGCTGTACCAACCGTAGTCCCTTTGATCTTAATCGTAGTCCCCGGCAGAGGTTCACCGGTTGTTTTGTCCATCACCTTACCGGAAATTGTTTTCTGTTTTTGCTGCGGAGCGGCAACTTCCTCCTTCTTAATCACCACGTGATTATTGACAAAAGAATAACCGATGCCTTTCCCTTTCAGGCAATAATCCAGTATTTTACTAATTTCCTCGTTTGTGAAATTCACATTTACATTCCCTAAATGATCCACATCGTTTGCACTGTACACAAACGCTATATCCGTCATTTTTTCAATTTCCACAAACAATTGTTTCACACTCACATTGTCAAGCTTTAAGCTTAAACGAGTGTTCTGAGAAAATGCACTTGCCTGTATTTGCAGGCAAAAAAACATCAGAATAAAAGAGAAATTTGTCATAAGCAATAATTTTCTTACTTTTTCTCTTGGATAACAAATACCCTTAAGCTTTTTTTTCATAAATTTGAAGTTTAATTAGTAATTGATTTTCAATTATTAGAAGAGGGGACCACGCACTGCCAAATGAGTGTTCCCTCTTTTTTATTTAGCCACCACCGTTACGGTTTTTCCTTTCGTTATAAATGCAAAATGTCCGGTTTTTGATAAAATCTCAAAGATCTGATCTACACTGTCAAACTTCCGAAGCCTTGCTGTCAGAAGTATATTTTCTAACGCGTGATTCTCATAGAAATAGGTAAAATCATACCAACGCGACAATTCTTTTAAAATATCATCCAGCGTCCGATCTTCGTAAACAAAAAAGCCATCTTTCCAGCCTGTATAAAAAATAGTCTCCACCGTTTTCACCACCATTCCCTCTTTCCCAAATACCGCTTGTTGTCCCGGCACTAACTTACATTCCTCTCCCTCGTGATGACTTGCCACCACAGAACCTTTCACCAAAGTCGTAGCGATGACGCCATCCGCATAGTTGCGGACATTAAATTCTGTTCCCAATACCGTGATCCGGGCATCGTCCGAACAAACCACAAAAGTGCTTCCCTCCTGCTTGGTGACAGAAAAATAAGCCTCACCTTTTAAATACACCTTTCGCTCTTTACCGGAAAAACGCATCGGATATTTCAGCTCACTCTCTGCATTCAACCACACTTTCGTACCATCGGATAATACAACGGCATATTCCCCTCCACGCGGAGTCATCAAGGTGTTGAACTCGTTGACATTCGTCTGTTGATTATTATTATAAATCAAAGTGTTGTCCTCATTCTTTATCACAGCCTCCCCATTAAACAAAGAATCTTCATTGTGACCATTCAAAACCACTTGATGATTCATCCCCAACACCAACACCGCTTTCTTCGTTCCCGGTTCAATATTTTCCTGCACCAGCGGAAGAATCAGATCATTTGATTGGTGTTGGATAAAATAAACGCCCAAAGAAACAAGCAGAATAACAGTTGCCGCATAAGCAGAAACCCGAGTCAAAAGGCGACGTTTGCGTTTATCAGCCTTCACTTTCAATCGCCGATCTAATCTCGACCACGCCTGCCCCACCTCGTAACGTTGCGTTTGTCCGGCTTTCAACCAATATTCACTAAATTGCCTAAACAAAGAAAGATGATCTTCTGATTGTCCCATCCATTCCTGCAATGTCAGCATCTCCTCCTCCGAAGCGATCCCGTCCAGATAACGAACTATCAAAAGTTGTATATTATTTTCCGTAGAATCAAAATTGTCCATAAATACATTCATTTGCTCTTAAGACAACCAAGCGGAAGAAACTACTTACAAGATTTCTTTAAATTATCAAGAAAAAAGAAAATAAAGCATATCCCTTGTGCATAAATCATCCGTCTTACGAATCTAATACATTTTTAACGTTTATTTTCCAATGGAAACTTGTTTGTCTGGAAAATAAATAACATCTTTGCATCATTATTTCCTATGGAATATATTTCTATCAGAATATTAATAACATTCAATACACGGAACAATGAAACACATTATTATCGGAGGCGTGGCAGGAGGAGCCACAGCAGCAGCCAGAATCCGCCGAGCAGATGAATTTGCAGAAATCATCTTACTGGAAAAAGGGAAATACATCTCTTATGCGAATTGCGGACTACCTTATTATATTGGAGGAATCATTCCCGAACGGGAACAGCTCTTTGTGCAAACGCCTGCTTCATTCGGCGAACGTTTTCATATAGACGTCAGAATTGAAAATGAAGTCCTCCGAATCAATCCGGAACAAAAAGAAATCACCGTTCGCCGACAGGATGGCAGTGAATATACAGAAAGCTACGATAAATTATTACTCTCTCCGGGTGCCACCGCCATTCGTCCACCTTTAGAGGGCATCGACACCGAAGGCATTTTCACCTTGCGCAACGTCACCGACACCGATCGGATAAAAAATTACATCTCCTCCCGAAAAATACAACACGCTGTCATCGTCGGAGCCGGATTTATCGGCTTGGAAATGGCAGAAAACCTACAACAGGCAGGCGCAGAAGTATCCATCGTCGAAATGGGCAATCAAGTGATGGCTCCCATTGATTTTTCAATGGCTACGCACGTTCACCAACACCTATTGGGAAAAGGTGTCCACCTTCATCTGCAACAAAGTGTCGAACGCTTCACCCGCGATGACAACAGGATCAACGTCATCTTTAAAAGCGGAAAGTCCCTTCCCGCCGACCTCGTGCTTCTTTCCATCGGGGTGCGTCCGGAAACAACGCTGGCAAAAAGCGGCGGACTGAAAATAGGAGAAGCAGGAGGTATATGGGTCAATGAATACCTTGAAACTTCGGAAAAAGATATTTATGCCGTCGGTGATGCCATTGAATACCCGCATCCCTTGACCGGTAAGCCTTGGTTGAATTATTTAGCCAATCCCGCCAACCGACAGGGAAGAATCGTTGCCGACAATATGGTCTTTGGAAACACAACCCGCTACGAGGGAGCCATCGGCACCTCTATTGCGAAAGTCTTTGATATAACGGTCGCCTCCACCGGCTTACCCGCCAAACGCCTGCAACAAATGGGCATCGCATACCTCAGCTCATACACCCATTCCTCTTCACACGCCGGCTATTATCCCAACGCCCTCCCGCTGAGCCTGAAATTGACTTTCGCCCCCGAAAGCGGAAAACTCTATGGGGCACAGTGCGTCGGATACGATGGGGTAGATAAGCGCATTGACCAAATAGCCCTGCTCATCAAACAAGGCGGAACGGTTTTTGACCTCCAACAACTGGAACATACCTATGCGCCTCCCTTTTCCTCCGCCAAAGATCCCATCGCCATCGCGGGGTATGTGGCAGGAAATATCCTCAACGGCACAATGCCCGTCATCCACTGGCGAGAAATGCAGCAAGCCGATCCTCAAC
Source organism: Odoribacter sp. (assembly GCA_036657595.1). Lineage (GTDB taxonomy): Bacteria > Bacteroidota > Bacteroidia > Bacteroidales > Marinifilaceae > Odoribacter. The sequence continues at coordinate 26,575 of JAVXFZ010000025.1, forward strand.
AAGTGACCTTATTAGATGTCCGCACCCGCGATGAATTTGCATTCGGAGCCATCACAGGAGCCATCAACATCCCCTTAGACGAAATCAGAAATCGACTGGCTGAAATACCTACCGACAAACCGATTTATATCTATTGTGCCGTCGGACTCAGAGGCTATCTCGCCTTGAAAATACTCACGGCAAGAGGTTTTTCCAATGTCAAAAACCTTTCAGGAGGCTACCAAACTTATACAACAGCCATTGCCCCACTGCCGACAAACGAACCCATCATCCCCCCTCTGTCCGGAAATAACAAAGAAGAGGAAAACAAAAAAAGTACCGACAAAACCCTACGGATCAATGCCTGCGGACTACAATGTCCCGGTCCGATCCTGCAAGTAAAAAAAGGGATGGACACCATCACCTCCGGCGAACGCCTTGAGATCATCGCCACCGATGCCGGATTTGCCCGTGATGCCCAAGCGTGGTGTAACACCACCGGCAACACCCTACTGTCCAGCACAGCCGAAAAAGGGAAATACACGGTCGTCATTGAAAAAGGAATGCCCAAAGTATGCGCTGCCGTCACCTCGTGTAGCGGGAAAGGCAAAACTTTTATTCTCTTCAGCGACGATCTTGACAAAGCCTTAGCTACCTTTGTTCTCGCCAATGGAGCAGCCGCCACCGGCGAAAAGATCACCATCTTTTTCACTTTCTGGGGATTAAATGTCATCAAAAAAGTGAAAAAACCAAAAACAGAGAAAGACTTCTTCGGGAAGATGTTTTCCCTGATGCTACCCTCCAGCTCACTGAAACTCAAATTATCCAAAATGAGTATGGGAGGTATGGGCGGACGGATGATGCGCCACCTGATGAAAAACAAAGGCATCGCCTCTTTGGAAGAACTCCGCCGCGATGCCCTCGAACAAGGCGTTGAATTTATTGCCTGTCAGATGTCAATGGACGTGATGGGAGTTAAACGAGAAGAACTGCTCGACGAAGTGACCATAGGAGGAGTAGCCACCTATATGGAACGTGCCGATCAAGCGAATGTAAATTTATTCATATAAAAGGTCGCCGAAAAAAATTGACCTCCTTAAAATATTGCACACAATGGAAACTTTATGCAAAATTAGAGACATCTACCGTTCGATCAGTGAATTTGAAATTCGCTTTGAGAAAACCTATCAACTCAGCCTCAACGAAGGAATGTTGCTATGCACACTCTCACAAAGCGAACAGCTCACCTCCGGTGAAATTGCCGGATTTATGGGTTTGACCACCTCCAACACCTCAAAAGTGATACGCAGTGTGGAAAACAAAGGACTGATCAAACGCATTTTGGGACATCAGGATAAAAGACAAATGTATTTTTCCATCACTCCCGCCGGTCGGGAAAAAATCACTGCCATCGAAGGCTGTACGCTGGAAATTCCGGACTTGTTAAGCCCTCTCCTCCACCCATCAGCCAAAGAAGGAACTTCATTTTCCTGATTCGTCCCTTGGCGCATTCAGCAAAACACAGTGAGGTAGAGCATAAAAAAGCTCTACCTTTCTTTTTTGAAATCTCGGATATATTTTATTAAAAACAGAATCTTCCGTCTTCCTTACAGCATAAACAACAAGAAAAGAATTTCCCGATTCTTCAAATGCGCCAAATCCTCTCGCAAGTGTTTCATCGCCCGATACAACTGAGTTTCCACCGTACGAACCGAAATATCGAGCATCAGGGCAATCTCCGTACTCTTTTTCCCGGCAAAACGGCTCAGCATAAAAATCTCCCTACACTGTTCCGGCAAAGCATCAATTGCCTGATTGATTTCCTGCAACAGCCCTTTTTCGCTTTCCTTATCAAAATAATATTCCACATTATTTTCACCTTTCTCCCCGTGTTTGCCGACAAACTCCAAAAAAGCCAACTTCACCTTTTCGTGCTTCAATAAATTAAGAGCCGAATTATAAACAGCACGATATAAATAAGATTTTAAAGACTCGTGAATATTCATCTCTACCCGCTTCTCCCACAGCATACAAAATATATTCTGCACCAAATCCTCCGCCATATCCCGATCACGGACTATCGACTCCGCATAAACACACAAACGTACATACCACTCCCTGAACAACTGTTCAAAGGCTGCCTTATCCCCCTGAACAATTGCCCCCATCACATCTCTCCTATATACCTCTTCGTTTTGAATCATATCTCAAAAAAACGTTCCTTTATTTTAGTCGGAATCGCCGAAATAAACAACGAGCATTCATTTATCTTTCTCCCCGTTCGATTTTCAATCATTTATGTGCATTCATTCTATTTAATATTCCCATTATAAGAATATTATCTTTTCAATTGAAAGATTTGTAATACACAAAAAAACTTCCTCGTCGATCTTTCTCCATTTTTCTATTTTTTAAATTTTCACAGCTCAAAGAAAGGAACGTTTTTTCTATGACAACAAAGAAAAATATTTAATTTAACTATTCCTATACCAACGCCCTTTTATTTCAAAAAAATCAACCGCTCAATCCTTTAAATCATCTTTCACACGCAAATAAATGCGATAATCCAAATTTTAGACCCCAAAAGCAAACGATCGCTCCCCTCCTTTCCATTTATTACGAAAAGAAAAGCACATTTCTACTTTCTTTACGTATAAAGAGAATATTCTCCCTCGTCCGGAAAGTTCAACGACCTCCACGACGCGGTAAAACCAACCAAACAAATACCTTCTTCAATAATGCTGGAAACCTTCAACAACTGGATTATTTCAATAAACGATTATATGTGGAGCTACCTATTAATCGTGCCTCTCATCCTATTGGGTATCTACTTCACCCTCCGAAGCGGTTACGTTCAATTCCGTCATTTCGGTGAAATGTTTCGCTTACTGGGTCAAGGCATCGCCGGCAGCAACAGCAAAAACAGCGTTTCCTCCTTTCAAGCATTTTGCATCGCCACCGCCTCGCGCGTAGGCACCGGTAATCTGGCAGGCGTCGCCACCGCCATCGCCTTAGGAGGTCCGGGAGCCATCTTCTGGATGTGGCTACTGGCATTAGTCGGTTCGGCATCCGCTTTCATCGAATCTACCTTAGCACAGATATACAAAGAAAAAGGCGAAAAATCATTTATCGGGGGACCGGCATTCTATATGAAAAAAGGATTGCACAAAAAATGGATGGGAAGCCTATTTGCCATCATCATCATCATCACCTTCGGGCTGGTCTTCAACTCCGTACAAGCCAACACCATCTCACTGGCATTCAGCGAACTATTCGGTCTAAATCGATTCTGGCTCGCCGGCATCCTCACCCTCTTTACCCTATTGACCATTTTTGGAGGCATCCACCGTGTAGCAAGAGTTTCCGGCATACTCGTACCGATAATGGCAATCGCCTACATCTTGGTAGCCCTCTACATTTTGGCAACCCACCTCCCCCTGCTCCCTTCCCTCATCGGACACATCTTTGCCAACGCCTTTGGCATAGAGCAATTCGTAGGAGGAGGCATCGGAGCCACAATTATGCAAGGCGTACGCCGCGGTCTATTTTCCAACGAAGCCGGTATGGGTTCCGCCCCCAACGCTGCCGCCACCGCCACCGTTTCTCATCCCGTCAAACAAGGATTGATACAAGCCCTAAGCGTATTCACCGACACCCTCGTCATCTGTAGTTGCACAGCCTTCATCATCCTCCTTTCGGGCATTCCGCTCGACGGCACACTGAAAGGCATACAACTCACCCAAGCCGCATTGAGCAACGAAATAGGTCTGTTTGGCAGCTATTTTATCGCCATCAGCATCCTACTGTTTGCCTTCAGCTCCATCGTCGGGAATTACTCGTATTGTGAAACCAATCTATTTTTCATTTCCCGCCACCCGGCAGGACTTCCCCTCTACCGAAGTGCCGTCGGCGCAATGGTTTTCTTCGGAGCCATCGCCGGATTAGACATCGTCTGGAATTTAGCCGACATCGCAATGGGAATAATGACCCTCATCAACCTGATCGCCATCACCCTCCTCGCTCCCATCGCCATCAAAGCCCTCAAAGACTACCGCGCACAAAAAGCGAAAGGCATCAAAAGCCCCCACTTCACCGCCAAAAGCATCCCCGAACTCCAAGGACAAGCCACCGAATGGGAAGACGCATAAACGTCATCGCCTTCCCCTCTTCGTTACTATATGTTAAAAGTTTCCTATATTGCAACAACAATCCTATATTTGTAATTTCATTTTATAATTTTGTCAGTTAGAACTATAAAATCTTTACTAAAAATAAAAGGAAATGAAGAAAGTTATTAATTCACCGAAAGCACCGAAAGCAATCGGTCCGTACAGTCAGGCAATTGAAGTAAATGGAACTCTTTATATCAGCGGACAACTACCTGTGGATGTAAATACGGGTAAATTCGCCGAAGGCGGTATCAAAGAGCAGACCGAACAATCGCTGAAAAACATTGGCTACATCCTCGAAGAAGCCGGATACAGCTATGAAAATGTAGTAAAATCAACCTGTTTACTGAGCGATATTGCAGATTTCGGAGCAATGAACGAAGTGTATGCAAAATATTACAAGGGAGAATGCCCGGCACGCGCAGCCTTTGCTGTGAAATCATTACCGATGGGCGCATTGGTTGAAATCGAAACCATCGCCGTCAAATAAAGCTATTACCACACAGATGAGAGGTTGTCAGGAATGCATCTATTTCGAAGGTATATGACTGAATGACACCTCTATCTGTTATTTTTAACAAGGTGTTGAAACCCTCGCTTTGTTTATTCGCTGAACGCTTGAATTTCAATGAGCCAACGAATGAGCCAAGTATTGATTTATATATGGGTATAAAATACTGATCGTCCACCTCACCCTCTCTTCACGTCAACACCCCCTCATCGCCTGCATAAAGTGTTTCTAAAGTGCTTACAAAGTACATTTAAAATGCAACGGAAGGCTATTTGAAAGCATTTCTGTTGGATTTTAAAATCTTTTTATTTGATGGATACCGTAGTGATACGGTATGGATATTGTCCTATCTTTCAAGGCTTGCCGATGCGTTAGACGGGGAAGCCTCTGCCACAAGGGTTTCCGGTTGGCGTTTGTGTTTCCACCGACGGTGTGACCATAACCAATATTCCGGTTCTTCGCGGATAAAACGTTCCAACAAATGGGTATGCAAACGGGTGATCTCTCCCGGCTGTGTAGCTTTCGGTTCGGAACAAATATCGTAAAATTCAGCTTGATAGTAGCCCCGCTTTACTTTTCGCATATTGACAAATACAACCGGTTGATTCAATTTTCGAGCAATTTTTTCAGTGCCCTCCAAGATAGGTGTATCTTGGTTCAGAAAGTCCATCCAGAAATTCAAGTTTGCTTTATTGGGTGTCTGATCACCAATAAATCCGGTCATCGCTACTTTCCCTTCGTCTTTATTTCGCAACATCACCCGCAAGGTATCCAATTTTGCCAAAGGATGAGCCCCAAATCGACTTCGGATAGAAAAAGTCATCCGGTCGAGCACTTTATTGCGGATCGGTTTATAAATCGGGACTAATTCAATGTCCTTTTCCCATAATTTATAGGAATACATCATTTCCCAATTGCCATAATGCCCGGAGCAAGCGATGATACTACGTCCTTCAGCAAAGTAACGATGAGGAATGTCCATATTGACCATCACGCAACGTCGTTTGATTTCTGCTTCAGAAATATGCCACAGTTTATAAAATTCGGCAAAAGTGTCGCAAAGGTGGTGGTAGTAACGCCGGGCAATGAGACGCCGCTCTTGCTCTGTTTTTTCAGGGAAAGCGTTTGCCAAGTTTGTGTTCACCACTTTCCGCCGATAACGGATCACAAAAAATAATAACAAGAAAAAGAAATCTGTAATGAGGTACATAACAGGCAATGGAAGGAAACTAACACTCCATAGCAAGCCGTAACCCACGTAGGAAAGCACAAATGTTAATATTTTCATCAATTTAATTTATAGCGGGCAGGATTAATTCTCTTATTTATAGATTATTAGATAAATAAAGAGCTCCTTTCCGGCTGTATAGATGAACAAAGATAATTAAATGATTGGAATATCATTATAAATGAAACATCATTCTCCGTTTTTCCTTTATTCAATCCATTTTTTTAATTCGGCAACCCGATTCATCCGTTCGACGGAAAATGCCATACTCCGAAGGTCTATTTCCTCATAAAGCACGATGATCTTCCGGTATAAGATCCCCTGTAATTCGGCATCTGTCAGTTGACGGGCATCTCGATAGAGTAGTTCGACCAACATTTCCAGTTTATAAACGGGATCATCAACAAAGAAGGTGGTGATTTCTGTTGTTTCCGCTTTTATAAACCACTCTCTATCCTTTTTAAAATGGGTGGCATACATATTGGCATAAGGGGACGTCGTTTCCTTCTGTCCTCCGCCATCTCGAACATCTTCGAGTTCTTCAAAAAATGTCTTTATCACACTGGCAACAAGATCTCTTGCAAGCATCGTTCCTGTTTTTTATAATTAATTGCGTAAAGATAAAAGCTTTCCGGGAAAAAGTGATAAAAATATATTTAATTTGTAGCTGAATAGAGGATATGTCAAGTCGATTGACTTCATTAAACAGGATTTATTTATGAGCAAATTGTTGATTATTTGTCTCCTATGTGCTATTTTCTTTTTATTGACATCTACTGCTTTAGCAGAAAAAAAAGAATGGCACATCAAACAGGGTTGGAATATCATCCCCTTCCCGATTGTTAGCTATAACAGCGATTTAGGTGTGCAATTTGGTGGCAGCTGTGACTTTTTCCATTTTGGCAGTGGCACCCATTATCCGGACTATCTTCATAAAATCAGTGTGGAAGCCTCCTTTTATACCAAAGGTTCAGGTGTATTCCGTTTTTTTTATGATTCTGAAAATCTAATTCCTCATACTCGCTTGACCGCCGACATCAGTTATCTACCGGATAAAATGCTTCCTTTTTATGGATTTAACGGATATACCTCTCCCTATATTCGCCGGCAGCCCAAAGGGTTTTATAATATGAATCGGGATATGTTTCGGTTGACACTTGACGTGCAGAAACGCATCGGAGGAATGTGGTCGTGGATGGCAGGGTTTGGCTATTATAATTACCGGATGGGGCAAGTGAAAGCCAAAAAATACCGGGATCAAATCAGCCTTTATCAACACTATACGACGCTGGGGGTGATTCAAGCGAAGGAAGCAAGGGGAGGAAATGTCTTGCAATGGAAAGGGGGTGTCAGTTATGATTCGCGCGATATTGAGGGGGATCCATCGAGGGGATTTTGGGGAGAAGTCATTTTATGTGGTTCGCCCGACTGGATAGATCGAAATGGATATGATTACCTGAAATTAACAACGGTATTTCGCCATTATGTACCCATCGTAAATGACAGGTTGACATTTGCTTACCGGGTAGGTTATCAAGGAACGCTTGCGGGGAAGGTACCTTTTTATGTCCAAACAAATATTAATACGTTGTATTTACGTCAGACCTATTCCGAAGGGCTGGGAGGGACCTTTTCTCTGCGCGGTATTCTCCGAAATCGGATTGTGGGCGATGGTATCGCATGGTTAAATACGGAATTTCGGTATCGTTTTTTACATTTCAATCTTTTTCGTCAAAATTGGTATTTTGTGATCAATCCGTTCTTGGACGCGGGGAAGGTCGTGAAATCTTTCCGTGCGAATCAGTTGCGGGATGCCGGATCTCCGGAAGTCTATTGTCAGGATCGGGAGAAATGGCACAGCAGTGGAGGTATTGGCGCGAAGGCTGTTATGAATCAGAATTTCGTACTCTCCATTGAATGGGGAAAAGCCTTTGACCAACGCGACGGCAATAATGGATTTAATTTATATATGAATTTTTTATTTTAAGTCCGTTACACTGTTGGATATCAACATAAATAAATAAAAATTATAAAAATATAGAAATGAATGATTTGTTTGTTGTTAATTTTCCCACTATACTTGTAGGATGAAAACAGGTGTTAAAAAATAATCTGATAAAAAACTATGAGTATTAAAGGTACAAAAACAGAACAGAATCTGCTGAAATCATTCGCAGGTGAATCACAGGCAAGAAGCCGCTATACATTTTTTGCCAGTGTAGCTAAAAAAGAAGGTTACGAACAAATTTCGGGTGTTTTTATGGAAACGGCGGAACAGGAAAAAGAACACGCCAAGAAATTCTTTAAGTATTTGGAAGGCGGAATGGTCGAAATCACCGCTTGCTATCCTGCCGGCATCATCGGCACCACAGCAGAAAATCTGAAGGCTGCCGCCGACGGTGAGTATGAAGAATGGGAGGATCTTTATCCTGCATTTGCTAAAATAGCCGATGAAGAAGGCTTCCCGCAGGTTGCCAATACTTTCCGCCAAGTAGCCAAAGTAGAAGCAGAACACGAAAGACGTTACCGCATTTTGTTGCAACGTGTCAGTGAATGCAAAGTCTTTGAACGGGAGGAAGAAATTGAATGGCAGTGCCGTAACTGTGGATTTGTCATCAAAGGTAAAAAAGCTCCGACGAAATGTCCGGCTTGCGAACATCCTCAAGCCTACTTTGAACCGAAAAAGAATAATTACTAAATCCACCACAAGGTAAAAAAGAGTCGTTAAAAACGGCTCTTTTTTATTTATTTCTTATAACTTTGGCGGCGGTGTGAAAAAAAATATTCATCTAAATAAAATACTATGACTGAACAAATCAAAACACTATTAAAAGACTCGCCTACCGCAAGGTGGACAGCCTTAGTATTAATCGCTTCCACAATGTTTTTTGCGTATATGTTTGTGGACGTGTTATCACCTCTGCAAACGTTATTGGAAACAGAACGAGGCTGGAGCCCGAGTGTTTTCGGAATGGAAGAAGGCGCAGAGTTCTTTTTAAACGTATTTGTCTTCTTTTTGATTTTTGCCGGAATCATCTTGGATAAAATGGGTGTCCGCTTTACGGGTGTCCTTTCGGCATCTTTAATGGTCATCGGTGGAGGTATCAAATTATACGGTATCAGCGAAGGTTTCAATGCAGGAGGTTTCGGATATGAATTTTTCAATTCTTTTTGGACCAGTATTCCTGCCAGTGCCAAAGTTGCCTCGATAGGTTTTGCCATATTCGGTTGTGGAACTGAAATGGCGGGCATCACGGTATCAAAGGCGATTGTGAAATGGTTCTCAGGTAAAGAATTGGCTTTGGCAATGGGATTAGAAATGGCTATTGCCCGTTTGGGTGTGTTTGCCGTGTTCCGTATCTCTCCGATTTTAGCAGGCAGCATCAACCCCAGTGTGATCACTCCCGTAGCGGTTTGTGGCGGTTTGCTTTGTATCGGTCTGTTGACGTTCGTTGTCTATACTTTTATGGATAAAAAATTAGATAAAGAGATAGGCGAGATGGAGCAAGAACCGGAGGAACCGTTTAAGGTCAGCGATATTGGTAAGTTATTTACCAGCAAAACGTTCCTGATTGTTGCTTTTCTTTGTGTACTCTATTATTCTGCTATTTTCCCTTTTCAGAAATTTGCCACGGGTATGCTTCAAAGCCGGTTGGGTTTACCTGCTTCGGATGCAGCAGCTGTCTTTTCTTGGTTCCCGATCGGTGCAATGTTGTTGACACCACTTTTGGGTGCTTACTTGGATCATAAAGGGAAAGGGGCTACGATGTTGATCATTGGAGCGATCTTGATGACGGGCTGTCATTTGATCTTTGCATTGGTTCCTTTAACTCCTTTTATTGCTTATGCAGCGATTGTGATTCTTGGCATCTCTTTTTCACTTGTACCCGCCGCTTTATGGCCTTCTGTACCTAAATTGGTTGAAAATAGATATTTAGGCTCGGCTTATTCCGTTATATTCTGGATACAGAACATCGGTTTGTTGTCTTTCCCGATCTTAATCGGATGGGCATTGAATGTTACGAACCCCGGTGTTTCAGAACAAATCAAAGCAGGCATCGAAGGTGTCAGCTATGATTATACGGTTCCGATGTTAATATTCGCCAGTCTGGGTGTATTTGCTTTCTTGTTGGGACTTTGGCTGAAGGCTGAAGATAAGAAGAAAGGATACGGATTGGAATTACCGAATATCAAGAAAGATTAATACGTTGATGGGATTCTAA
>JAVXFZ010000026.1:0-36207 GCA_036657595.1 Odoribacter sp.
CGATTATTTTAGGGGTGGTGAAGGATAAGAAGGGCGAGCCTATACCGGGTGTGACCATTCGATTGGATAGCACTTCGGTGGGTACGGCGACGGATATGGACGGTAAATTTATGTTGCAATTGCCTTTTGTATCAGGTCATTTAATCTTTTCGTCAGTTGGTTATAAAAATAAACGGGTGGCATTTCGTGCGGGCGAGCCTTTGTTGGTGGTGATGGAGGAGAATATTTCGGCATTGGATGAGGTGCAGGTGGTGGCATACGGCGAAACGAATCGCCGGGAGATGACCGGTTCTATTTCTGTGGTAAAAGCAGATGATATAAAAGGGATTCCTTCTCCTTCGATTAGTAATTTATTGCAAGGTCGAGTAGCCGGAATGGACGTGACGAATGTATCAGGTGCGCCCGGTGGAGGTGGAACACAAGTAACGATTCGTGGATATAATTCACTGAATATTGAGAGTGGACGTCGTTTTTCTAATCCATTGTGGGTGGTGGATGGTGTACCGATGAATTCATTTACTTCACCGGTAACGGGAACAAATGGTTTGGCGGATTTGAATCCGGAAACGATTGAATCCGTTCAAGTGTTGAAAGATGCTTCTGCAACTTCTTTATATGGATCACGGGCAGCGAATGGAGTGATTATCGTGACAACAAAGAAAGGACGAAAGAATCAAGATGCTCAATTTAGTGCTAATTTTTCGTACACATATAGTATTTTACCGGAGTATCCCGTGGTTTACGGAGGGCGAGGAGAACGAGAGTATCGTTTGAAGGGCTATCGTAATTCGTCAAAAGCTTTTTTGGATTATGATTTGAATAAGTATCGTTATCCGACTTCTTATGAGGATGCTTGGAATACGAATGGTTCATACGATTCGTTTTGGGGAAATGGTAAGGTGGAAAATGATGGTAATGGAAATGAATTGCAAGATAGTTTGAATCCGTTTTACAATAATTCAACTAATTTTTTTAAGTATTATTTTCATGCGGGTAAGGTGTTGAATGCAAATGTGCAGGCGACAGGAGGATCGGAAGCAATGACCTATAGTGTGGGATTGGGTTATTACGATGAGGAAGGTATTTCGAAGGGATCCGGTTATAATCGAATTAATTTGATGGGTAATTTTTATTTAAATCCTATACGTCGACTTGGGATTGATTTTCGGACCTATTTGGCAATTTCTGATCGTAGCCGAGGCAATAAGACGGGTGGGATGTCGGGAGGTAGCGATGTTGAAACAGTGCCCGGAGATCCAATGTCGTTGTCGACTTTGTTGCCGGGTAATAGTGTGGCGAATACGCGTGCGATGCAGATTTTGAAGATGGTGGATGAAAAGAATAATACTTATCGTTTACGTTCCAGTTTTGGATTGAAATTAGAGTTGATGCGAGGATTGGATTTGTCAAGTACGTTGTCGGTGGATTATACACAGAATAATAGGAATCATTTTGTTCCGGCAGCGATGAATAAGGAAAATGAGTCGTTGACGACGGGTGAGGTTGCGCGGGAGATGATGGTGTTAAATGAAAATCTGCTTACTTTCAAGCGTTCTTTTCTGGCGAAGCACAATGTAGATGTGATGTTAGGTTATTCATATCAATACGATCAATCGAATTATATTGGCGGTCAAGCGATAGACGGTCCGAGTGATTTAGTGAAATATGCAACGAAAAAGGGGTGGGGATCATTGAAATATCGGGATGATGGCAAGCCTGCAGCCTTGAAGAATTATGAGTCGGATTTTATGGAGAAGAAAATGGCAAGCTATTTTGGACGTGTGAATTATAATTATCGGCAGAAGTATATGATGACGATGACATTGCGTCGAGATGGCAGTTCGGTATTTGGTGAAAATGTGCGTTGGGCAACATTCCCATCGGCAGCTGTTGCTTGGAATTTTTCAGAAGAGTATTTTATGAAACGTTTCCGCTTTTTGGATTTTGCTAAGCTGCGTTTTAGCTATGGTGTTTCGGGGAATCAGTTTACCAATCCTTATTTGTCGTATGGTATTTTGAACGGCGGTGGTAGTTATGATGGTTCGCCGACGATTGAACCGGATTGGAACGATGGTTATTATAATCCGGATTTGACGTGGGAGGAAACCGAGCAGTATGATTTCGGATTGGATATGAATATGTTGGACTATCGTCTTTCGGTGACATTTGATTATTATTATCGCTACACGGATCAGATGTTGTATAAGGTATTGTTGCCGGGTGATTATTCGGGTTATACTAAGCAATGGCGTAATGCGGCGGCAGTGTCGAATGAGGGGATGGAGTTGGATGTGAAATATGATATTTTCCGAGGAGATAAGTTGTCGTGGAACATTTCGGTGAATGTTGCGCGTAACTGGAATATGTTTCGTAAGAGCCATAATGGACGTGATTTACGTGCCGACGATGGAACTTATATTTTGGGTGAACAGTTAGGAGCCATTTATGGTTTGAAAACGGATGGTTATTTACAGTCGGATAAGGATGTAGAGTATTTTTATAATGCTTATGGTGAATTGAAGCCGGTAGCTCCTGATTATGGATTGGGTAGTTTTTTTGTGCCGGGAGATGTGAAATTTGTAGATATGAACGGAGATAAAAGTATTTCATCGGTAGAAGATTTGGTGTATCTGGGAAGTAGCTTGCCGAAGTTGTATGGAGGTATTGTGAATGAAGTGAAATGGAAGGGTTTTGATGTGAATATGTTGTTGTCTTATTCTCTGGGACGGGATATGATTTATACGGCAGGCATTGAATCGCTCTCTACACAAAAACCTTTGGGTCCTATTTTGGCTAATGTAGGAGGCTCCACTTTTTGGGAAAAAGAGGGTGATCAGACGGATTATCCGAGGTTATCGATGGATAATAACAATGGAAACTGGTGGCCGATTTTGGATCGCTATGTGGAAAAAGTCAATTATTTGAAATTAAAAACATTAACAATCGGTTATTCTTGTCCTGAACGTTGGTTGCGGAAGGCTTATGTGAAGGGAGTACGGGTATTTTTCAGTGGAGAGAATCTTTGTACGTGGACGAATTATTCAGGTATGGATCCTGAAACGGTGGATATAAATACGGGTATTGATGATGGTAAAAATTATCCGTTAGCGAGAAAGTTGACGTTTGGTGTTACGATTAATTTGTAAGATTATGAATGGAAAGTATATAAAGATTTTTATAGTTGCAGCTTCTATGTTAACAGGAAGTTGTGAGGGAGGACTATTAGATGTGGAACCGGAAAATTCGGTGACTTTTGTGAATTATTTTAAGACAGAAAAAGATTTATCGACGGCAGTGAATGCGATTCGGTTGGCTTTTCGGGAATCGAATGTATTGAATGCAGCGAAACCTCCAATTTGTAGAGGATACATTTGGGACAATGCGGATAATACGGTGAAGATGGAATTTAATTTGGATGTGATGTTTGCCAATAGTCCTTATAATGCAAGTATTGGTTGGGGAACTTATTATGGAGTGATTGCTGCAGCGAATTTGGTGTTGGATTGTGTCGATCGTAGTTCGGTATCTGAGGATCGGGTTGATTTTTATAAGGGGCAGGCTTATTTCTTTCGAGGTTATGAATATTTGTATATAGCTCAGGTTTATGGAGATGCGCCCATCGTTCGTCATAGTCGGGATGTGGGGGAAAAAGCGCGTGAGAAGGCGATAGATGTCATTGATTTTGCGATAAATGATATACGGAAAGCGATTGCCTTATTGCCTACGAAGGGAGACTTGAAGGATGAAACGGGGACACGGATTACGAAACGGGATGTCCCTTGCAGAGAGTTAGCTTATGTTTTGTTGGGTAATGCCTTGGCGTGGAAAGCGGGTGTATTAGGTCATCCTGAATTATTCCGTTCGGCGGCCGATACTTTGTCGTTAGCTATAAATGCGACGGATCATTATTCATTGGCAGGATCACCGGAATTGGTGGTGACAGATGTTTTAGTAGGGAACAATGAGCAGGAAAGTATGTTTGAAATACAGAATATTTGGACAGAAAGTAGTACAAGATCGAATCCGTTTTCTGATGTTGTTGATTTTTTGACTTGGCCGGTGATACCCATAGAAGGGGAAGGTAGCATCAAGACGGAAACGGATGCGCGAATGAAGTATGAAACGGTTTCGGCTATGTATCCGCAAGGAGATTTGCGGCGGAAGGCTTATTTTTATAAATTGGATTCGATGAAATTTGAGGTTTCTGATGAGATTACGGGTGGATTTGCTTATCCTTATAAGTTTAGGAAAGTGTTGGTAGAAAATACGGGGTCGGATAAAGGACGTTTTTTGAATATTGACCAAAATTGTATTCTCTATCGTTTGGCTGATGTGATTTTGCTTCGAGCAGAGTGTTATGCGCGTTCGGGACAAGAAGGTTTAGCGATCGAGGATTTAAATCGTATTCGTAGTCGTGCTCAAGCAAAACTCTATCCGGGCGGTGTGGATGATGGGAATCCTTTACAATATGTGATTTTCAAAGAGCGGGAGAAAGAACTGATTTGGGAACGTGTTCGTTGGTTTGATATTATCCGAAATGGTTATTGGAAGACGGAGATTTCTGAGAGATATTCGGAGTTAACGGAGAAGGATGTGAATAACGGAGCCCTTTATTTGCCTGTTGGTGGACGTGCTTTTGATGAAAATCCATTGATGGTGCAAAATCGTTATTGGTTGTCGAGGTATTAATTGAAAATAGAATAGTTATGAAATATATTATTTTGATATTATTGACACTTGGCTTGTTGTCAGGGTGTGAACCGAAAGATAATTTTATAGATACAGGTATTTCTTATGGAGTGCATAATTGTACGATGTTTGAATATTTACAAATGGATCTAAAAAATTGGGATTTGACCATTGAGCTGATTCGCAAGGCTAAGATGGAATCGTATTTTGAGGGGAAAGAATCCGGTTTGGAACAGATTACTTTTTTAGCTCCTCCGTCACTTTCTATTCTTCGTTATTTGATGGAGAATGAATTGAAAACGGTGAATGAACTTGATGAGGCGCAGTGTCGTGAATTTTTGCTCAGACATATTATAAAGGGACGGATAATGAAAGAAGACATTGCATTTCGTATTCCGGAGATAAGTTCAGAGATCAAGGGTGGAACAATGGTGGAATGTTTGGGAGGTAATCAGTTGAAACTTTATCTGGAACAGGAAGAATGGGGTGGTGTGAGCGATGCGGGGGCGATTCATCTGTTTGTATATTCACTGGATAAAAAGAGATTTGTGCCAATGGCTACTCCTAATTTGCAAACGAATACGGGAATTGTCCACGCGTTGAATTATAATTTTACGTTGGGTAATATTTGATAGATGTTTATTATTAACAGAAAAATCAGAATTATGAGAATATTATATTTTTTGTGCATCCTATGTTTATTGACTTCTTGTCATAAAATGGATGTCGGTTATTTAGAAACAGATGCTGCTAAATATGATCCGAATGAGTTGACGGTAAAGAAAGAACCGGATCCATCAGAGGATTGGGCTCAGACAGATTATGGTAGTAATTGGGTTTCGGCTCCGTTGTCGGGTATTGATGGGACGTGTCCGATTCGGATAGAGATTTTTTCGGTGACCTCCCCAGATGGTGGAGAGGTGCCGGCTTTCTTGCAACAGACAGATGTGCGGGGAGACGGGACGTTTGATATTCCTTTGAATAATACAATTCCTTTGGGGCGTTATGTGGTGACTTTGCGAGTTTCGAATAAAGATCACGAACAGATATTAAAGGATATATTTACTGTGGTAGTGTGTCAAAAATAATAAAATGATTATGCATATAGGAAATATACTTAGATGGATAGGTTTGTCGTTCTTGACTCTCTTGGCGTTTATGCCGTGTTATGGAGAGGGAGGATTGAAGATGGATGCTGCTGTTAGATACGGTAAATTAGAGAATGGAATGACTTATTTCATTCGTCAGAATAAATATCCGGAGCAACGGGCGAGTTTTTATATTGTCCGTAATGTAGGCTCTTTGGTGGAGGCTGATGATCAAAATGGTTTGGCGCATTTTCTGGAACATTTGGCTTTTAATGGAACTCGGAATTTTCCGGGGAAAGGAATTGTCAATATGTTAGAGAATCACGGGGTCGTTTTTGGGCACAATATAAATGCTTACACTTCTTATAACGAAACGGTTTATAATTTGAGCGATGTCCCATCAGTAGATAAACGATTAATGGATTCTTGTCTTTTAGTGTTACGGGATTGGGCAGATGGATTGTTGTTGTCGGAAGAAGAGATTGATGCAGAACGGGGGGTGATCTTAGAAGAGGCTCGGCAAGGACGGAATGCGGATTTCAGGCTTCGACAGAAGACGATGGCAGTATTGGCACAAGGTTCTCAATATGCAAAACGAAATATCATCGGTTCAGAAGAGGTGGTAAAGAATTGTGCGTATGAACGAATCCGTTCGCTTTATCGAGATTGGTATCGTACGGATTTGCAGGCGGTCGTGATTGTTGGTGATGTTGATGTTGATTGGATGGAAAAGCAGGTGAAAGAAGTGATGGGGAGTATTCCTGCGATTTTGAACCCTTCTCCTCGTTTGTTTTATGAGATTCCGGAACATACCGATGTCCGTTATGTTTTAGCGACAGATCCAGAGGCTTCGCGTACGAATATTGCGGTAAATATTTTGCACAGGGCTTGTCCTCCGGAAGGTAAAGATGAAGCATATATTCGAGAGGAAATTATCACGAATTTGTATAATGGAATGTTGAGGGCAAGGATCGCTGAATGCGGACGAGAGGAAGGTTGTCCTTTTTTATCAGCAGGGAGTGGATTATATCCTTTTATGCGAGGGTATTCTATTTATACTGTGTCGGCAACTTCTAAGCCAGGTCAAGAAACTCAAGCTTTTGAACGGGTGTGGCGGGAAACAGAGCGTGTGAAGCAATTGGGTTTTACACGTGATGAGTTTGAACGTGCAAAAACGAATTTATTGGCTCGTTTGGATCAGATGAAGAAGAATGAAGATAGGATTTCCAATGAAGATTATGCTCGTTCAATACAGGAATATTTTTTAGAAAAAGAGCCTTTGTTGTCTAATGCTGATTATTATAGCTTGGCTTCGGAGATCATCCGAAAATCAGGAGTGAAAGATTTGGCGGGTTTGACTGCGAAATGGTTGACACGGAAGAATATGGTGATTACAATAACAGCACCAACCGGCGATGAGAAGCATTTAGATCAGGAAGGGGTGTTGGCAATTATGGACAAGGTGGAACGTGAGAAAGCGGAAGTTTGGACAGTTCAGAAAACGGAGAAGACTTTATTGAAGGGGACGTTGTCGGGAGGCACTGTGAAGAATATAAAAAAAATTCCGGAAATAGGTGCGGTGGAATGGCAATTGTCGAATGGAGCGAAGGTTGTGTTTCGAAAATCTTATTATGAACGGGGACAGATTCTGTTGACGGCTCGTAGTAATGGAGGTTTTTCGTTGTATGAACGGGAGGATTTACCGTCGGCTTATTATTTATCGGAATGGATGATGGCTTCTGGTATCGGTGAGGTGGATATTGCCGGTTTTTCTCGATTGATGACAGGGAAACAGGCGGGTTGTGATATTGTCCTGAATGAGTATACCGAAAAATTGAATGGAGGGTCGACGGTGAAGGATTTGGAGTGTCTGTTGCAATTGGTGTATATGAGATTTGAGCGTCCGCGTTTTGATGAAACGGCTTTTCGTTCGGGTATAGAACGTGTAAAGCTGTCAATGGCTGGACAAGAAAATAATCCGGAGCGGATTTTGCAGGATTCATTGAGTCGGATAATGAAGAATTATCATCCTCGAGTGGTGATGATGAATCAACAGACTTTGAAAGAGGTGGATCCTGTGCGGATGGAACGGATTTATCGAGAACGATTTTCCAATGCTTCGGATTTTACTTTTTTTATTGTGGGCGATATTGAGGAACGTGTGTTGCAGCCGTTGGTTGAAAAATATATCGGATCGATTACCGGAACAGGGAAAAGTGAGATATGGAGGGATAATGGGGTGCGGGGTCCGCAGGGAAAATTGCAACGAGAAATTAGTATTCCTCAGACAAATGACAAAGCAGTTGTTGTGATGAAGTATGAGAAGGAGATAAAGAATACTCCTCAGCGAGAGATTTGCCTAAGCTTGCTAACGACTATTTTAGAAAATCGTTTAAATGAGCGTTTGCGGGAACAAGAAGGAGGAACGTATGGTGTTCACATTACTGCCGGTGGAACAAAAATACCTTATGAAAGTTTTAGTATAATGGTCAATTTTGACTGTTCTCCTAAGAATGCCGTACAAATGAAAGAGGCAGTTGAGATGGCGGTCAGCGAGATTTGTCAGAGCGGAGTGACAATGGATGAGGTGAAAAAGATTACCCGTAGTATGTTGTTGGAGGAAGAACAGGAAAAAACACAAAATGGTTATTGGATGGATGTGATTCAAGCTTATTATGTGGATGGTTTGAATATTGATGCTCCTGAAAATTATCGTAACATAGTGAAACGTGTTCAGCCGGAGGAGGTGAAAACTTTTGCTCAAGAATTATTAGATAAGGCGAATATAGTGGATGTGACTTTTAAACCTTAAAACAGATAAATAGAAAAAAAGGAGCCGATTGTTGATGTAATCGGCTCCTTTTTATTGATTTTGTTTATCCTTGCAGAGTGGTTCGGGCGTAGGGAGCAGCCTCGAGTGATGAAAATTGACCGGCAAGGTATTTGTAGTATCCGGTGACGGCAACCATACCGGCATTGTCTAATGAAAAGCCGAGCCGTGGAATGAATACGTCCCATCCGGAGCGAGCGGCTTCGTCGTGTACGGCTTTTTGTAGTCCGGAATTGGCAGAAACACCGCCGCCGATGGCTATTTGTTTGATTCCGGTTTGTTTGGCAGCTTTTTTCAATTTACCCAATAGGATGTCTATGATTGTTTTTTGTAAAGAGGCACAGAGGTCGTTCAGATTTTGCTGAATGAAATCAGGATTTTCTTTTAATTGATCACGTAGAAAATATAGAAAAGAGGTTTTTAATCCGCTAAAACTGTAATCCAGTCCGGGTATTTGAGGTTTGTTGAAGGTGAATCGTTCGGGATTGCCTTCTTTGGCAAGTCGATCAATGACCGGACCTCCGGGATAGGGTAATCCCATTACTTTAGCGCATTTGTCGAAAGCTTCGCCGGCAGCATCGTCAATCGTTTGACCAATCATTTCCATATCTAAGTAGTCGCGCACAATGATGAGTTGTGAGTTTCCACCTGAAACAAGTAAGGTTAGAAAAGGAAAGGAGGGATGACGGCTTTCTACGCCCGGTTCTTGAATAAAGTTTGCCAGAATATGAGCTTGAAGGTGGTTGACTTCTATTAATGGCAAATGGTTGGCGAGAGAAAAACCTTTGGCAAAGGAGGTGCCAACAAGTAGAGAACCGAGTAGTCCCGGTCCGCGTGTGAATGCCACGGCGTTGATGTCTTTGATTTCGATTCCTGCATTTTTGATTGCCTGCGCTACGACAGGAATTATGTTTTGCTGATGTGCCCGGGAGGCTAATTCGGGGACAACGCCTCCGTATGCTTCGTGTACTTTTTGGCTGGCAATGATGTTGGTGAGGACTATGCCGTCTTTTAATATGGCAGCGGAAGTGTCATCGCAGGAAGATTCTATTCCTAATATAATAGTCATAAGCGATTGATTTATTGGTTGATTATTTGAAGTCAGTACGTTGGTAAAACTTTAAATATGAAACATTCAAATAAGCGGAACAACTTCTTTCAAATATGGTGCAATATTAATACTTTTGTGAGCAAACAAAAAATAACGGCGGGTATAAAAAAGCTTCTGCGAATATTATTATTTTCTGCAACAGGTTTTCTGTTGTTGGTAGGAGTTTTGTATCTTCTCTTACAGACCCCTGTTGTGCAGACTTTTTTAGTGAAGTATGTGACGGATCGGGTGGAGAAGGCAACAGGCGTAAAGATGCAGATCGGAGGGGTAGATTTTCGTCCGATGCGTTCGTTGGTGTTGAGGGATGTTTTGTTGAGAGATTTTAAGAATGACACGTTGGTATATTGCCGAGATTTGCAGGTGAAAGCGGATTCGTTTAGTTTTGTGAAACAGAGTTTTACGATTCGGGAGATTGTGTTGGATCGTGCTTGTTTTTATTTATGGAGTGCGAGAGGAGCGGGAGCTCCGACGAATATAGAGATGTTTTTGGATTCTTTGCAGCGGATGCCGAAAGTTCCTGCCGCAGAGGAAAAACATTTGGAGCAGCAAGTGGGATGGAAGGTCGATTTGAAGAAGATAACGGTCAGTCGTTCGCATTTTACGTATCAGGAGGAGGATATTGAGCCGATAGATTATGGAGTGAATTGGACAGATATAGATTGTCGGGATCTGAATGTGGTGGTGACAGATTTTGATTTTTCGTCTACTCCGACACGAATGACGGTTCGTGGGTTGAGTTTGGTGGAGAAGTCGGGTTTGGTGATTCGGGACATTAGCGGGCGGGCGGAGATGAGCGATGGGCGTTTGCAAGTGACTGATGGATATATCGGTTTGGAGCGGAGTGAGGTGGATTTGGTGAAGTTAGAATTTCGCTGGACACCTGATCAGCACGATTGGCGTTATTTTACCGATCGAATGTGGCAGTATTATGAGTTGGGACCTTCATCAGTCAGTTTTATTGATCTTGCTTATTTCAACGGTATATTGAGAGGTATTAATCAGACGGTGAAGTGTAGCGGAATTGTGTCGAATACGATTCGGCAATTGGAAGGGCACGATTTATATATTGAATTGGGAGAGCAGAGTGTATTTCAAGGTAGTTTTCAGTCGACTGGTTTACCGGATGTCCGGAAAACGATGTTTCATATTGATATTAATAAAGCGCATTTGGGACCAAAGGATTTGGCGGCGGTCTATTTGCCGTGGTTTGATATGAATATTCCGATACCGTCACCTTTGTATCGTTTGCCTTATATAGATTTTGAGAAGATTCGGTTTGATGGGATCTTGTCTGATTTTGTTGTGAAAGCAAATAGTTTGACCCCTGCTTTAGCCGGAGCTTTGACATTTAGTTATGGTGTTTGTCAGGATTCTTCGGCAGATTGTTCGGCGATGGGTGGTTCGTTTGATTTTACACAGGTAGATGCTGGATTATTGACTGGTATTTCAGCCATTGGAACGGGAAGTGTGTCGGGGACGTGTGAGGGGATGTTGGATGAACGGGGCGCGACTTTTCAAGTGAATGGTCTGGTTGGGCATTTGAATGTTTGGGAACGGGATATTCAGGGGATAGAGGTGGCATTGACTTGGGCGGATGATAAATTGGATTTGTTGGCTTCGCTGGATAATAAAAATATATATGGTGGGGCGGTGATGAGTTATGATCAGAGCGATTCGCTTGATTTTTTGAGTGTGCGTGGGAAAGTGAGGATGAATGATTTGGCGGCTTATGGAATGGCGTTGAAAGGAGGACGGGAAAGTGCGGAAACTTCTTTTGAATGGGTGTATGCAGGACGATCGGGAAGAAATTTTACCAATTTGACTTTGTC
Source organism: Odoribacter sp. (assembly GCA_036657595.1). Lineage (GTDB taxonomy): Bacteria > Bacteroidota > Bacteroidia > Bacteroidales > Marinifilaceae > Odoribacter. The sequence continues at coordinate 11,548 of JAVXFZ010000026.1, forward strand.
GGATTTGCGCTATCATAATGAATTAGATTCGTTGTATATACAGACGGCGAGTGTGGAGGATTTCCGTCAACCGAATTATAATACAACGACTTTGTATTCGGATGTGTTGGATTTTTCTATTGAAGGGGATTATAAAGAGATGCGTCCTTTGCCTTTTGTTTTTCGTTTGCTTCGAAATTATTTGCCGGCATATTCGTTGGGAGAGAAAGAATCTATTTTATCGACCGATCAGTTACAGAAATTGAATTTTAAATGTGCGGTACAGGTTAAAGATGCTAATCGGGTGTTGCGTGTGCTTTATCCTGATTTGCGTGTGTCATCCGGAACGCATATTGTATCGAATTTTCATCCGGATAAGGAGACGCTGGATTTGTTGTTGTCGGCGGATACGATTTCTTATAAGGGGGTGAGCCTACTTAAATCAAAAATAAATATGAAGGGTGATCAGCAGAAGTTGAGCATAAAATATACGAGCGATCAAATGATGTATGGAGGCGGATATAAGTTGTATAATGTTCGGGATGAAATAGTGTTGGACAATAATCATTTGGATAATAAATTGAGTTGGTGTAATTGGGAACATCAGACATACAGTGGAGAGTTGGCTGCTTGCTTGATTTTTACGCCGGGCGAAAAGGGGAATTATACAACAGAAATACGTATTCATCCCGGTGTGATTATGATGAATGATAGTGTTTGGCGGGTGAATGCTTCATCTATATTTATAGACGGAAAGCAGGTGGATGTGAAGAATTTTTCGATTCGACGGGGAATGGAACAATTGTCGGTGAAAGGGCAGATCTCGGAGAATCCTCAAGATAAATTGTCCATTAGTCTGGAAAATTTTAATTTGGCGAATTTGACTCAGATGGTGATGAAACGCCGTACGGCTTTATTTGGTCAGGCGACGGGAGCTTTAACAATTCAAGATTATTACAAGGATTTCTTGCTGATTTCCGATTTTAATATTGATCATTGGGGAATGAATCAGGATACCCTTGGGTCATTGCGTTTGCGTTCGTATTGGGATGCAGAAAATCGGAGTGTGATCGTTGGTGCGGAAAATCGTGTAGGGGATGAAGTTCCTTTATCGGTGAGTGGTTATTATGTGCCGGCAACGGATTCGTTGAGTGTGAATGTAAAGTTGCAACGGGTTGAATTGACAAGGGCTGGTGGGTATTTGTCGGATTACGTTTCGGAGACAGAAGGATATTTGTCGGGAAATGTGAACGTGACCGGCTCTCTTAGAAAACCTGATGTTTCAGGCTTTATCTTTGTAGATTCGGTTGGATTTCGGGTGAATGCATTGAATACTAAATTTCAGGTACACGACAGTATTTTGATTCGGAATAATCGTTTGTTGTTTAATCATTTTGATCTTCGGGATGTGGAAGGACATCCGGCGGTGGTAAATGGGGACTATCAATTTTGGGAAAATCGTTATCAATTGGACGTTCGGTTTAAGGATTTTATGGTATTGAATACCGGTTTTGTAGATAATGAATCCTTTTATGGAGAGATGTATCTGAGTGGATTGGTAAATATGGACAATCGAAATGGAACGATGAATGTGACGGTGAATGCACGTGCGGAAGAAGGTTCTCGGTTGTATATTCCATTGTCCGCCGGACTGACGGAACAGTCAAGTAATTTTCTGCATTTTATCAATACAGGTCAGGAGGAGATTCGGAAGAATGTTTCTGCTTTTGCTCATTCGGATATTAATTTAAATGCGAATTTAGAACTGAATGAGCATTTAAATGTACAGGTGATCTTTGATCCGACGGTGGGGGATATATTGAAAACGACCGGGAATGGTAATATCAAGATTGCTTTTGATCAGGATGGAAGCTTGAGTTTATTCGGTGAATATCAGATTTTACGGGGAGATTATTTATTTACTTTGAGTAATTTAGTAAATAAGAAATTTGTGTTGACTCCCGGCGGAACAATTACGTGGGCAGGCTCACCTTATGATGCGACGTTGAATATCAATGCTGTTTATAGTTTAAAAACAACGATTTCCGAATTGTTGCCAGTGGCGGAGAAAGGTTCGACGGATACTCCGACAGGGGAGGAAAAGACATCGGAATCGGGTCGGAAAGTACCGGTAGAATGTATACTGAATTTGAGTGAGCGATTGACGAATCCTGTGGTGAAGTTTGATATTAATTTTCCCACTTTGGAAACACAGAGTAAAAGCTATATTCAAAGTTTATTCTCAAGTCAGGATGAAATTAATAAACAGATGTTTTCTTTGTTGGTGCTGAATCATTTTTACCAAACAGATAATACCGGAAATTATGGGGCTCAGGCTCAGACTGCGAGTGTGACGACGGTTACGGAAATGATGTCGAATCAGTTGTCGCGTTGGTTGTCGCAAATCAGTAATAATGTAGATATTGGATTAGCTTATCGAGTACGCGATTTGAACAGTACGGAGATAACTTCAGATGAAATAGAAGTGGCACTTTCTACGCAATTGTTGAACGATCGGGTGACGATTTCTGCCAATGGAAATATGGATGTGGGGGGAACAAAGAACGCTGCCGGAGTTGACAATAAGAAGACGAATATTGCGGGTGATTTTGATGTGGAGGTAAAGTTGAATCAACAAGGGACATTGAAAATGAAAGCTTATTCCCATACGGATGAAAAGTTGCTTTATAATAATACGGAAACAATACAGGGGGTTGGTATCTCTTATCAAGAGTCTTTTGATACACTCAGAGAGTTATTGCGTAAATATTTTGGTTTTTTGAAGCGTCATCGCGAGAAAAATGAGCGATAAATCATAGCAGATCGGTTGTTTTGTAGATCGGTTAATGTATCATTTTTTATCTTATCTTTCTTTTTTAGAAAAAATTCGGGAAAATATTAGTAAATGTCCTTGTCTTTTATGAAATTGCGTACTACAAACTATTACGAACTTAAACATTAAACAAGATGACTGTACAAGAATTTATGGATCGGGAGTCTCGTTATGGAGCTCACAATTATCACCCGCTACCAGTAGTGCTTGAACGAGGTAAAGGTATTTATGTCTGGGATACGGATGGGAAGCGTTATTTCGATTTTCTTTCGGCTTATTCAGCCGTTAATCAGGGACATTGCCATCCTAAGATTGTGAAAGCAATGACGGATCAGGCAGAAAAGTTAGCATTGACTTCGCGGGCTTTTTATAATGACGTGTTGGGAGAGTGGGAAGAGTTTGTTACGAAGTATTTTGGTTATGATAAGGTATTGCCGATGAATACGGGGGCAGAAGCGGATGAAACGGCATTGAAATTATGCCGGAAGTGGGCTTATATGAAAAAGGGTGTACCCGACGGAAAAGCAAAGATCATTGTATGTAATGGAAATTTTCACGGTCGTACGATTACGATTGTTTCTTTGTCAAATGATCCTGAATCATACGGAGGCTATGGACCTTTTACTCCCGGTTTTGTGAAGATTCCTTATAACGATCTTCCGGCTTTGGAAAAAGCTTTACAAGATCCTGATGTTGCCGGTTTTTTAGTGGAACCGATACAAGGTGAAGCTGGTGTATTTGTTCCGGACGAGGGGTATTTGAAACGGGCGTATGATTTGTGTAAAGCCCATCGTGTGTTGTTTATGGCGGATGAGGTGCAGACGGGAATTGCTCGTACCGGAAAGTTATTGGCTTGCGATCACGAAGGGGTGCATCCGGATGTTTTGATTTTGGGAAAGGCAATATCGGGTGGAATGATGCCGGTGTCTTGTGTGTTGGCAAATGATGAAATTATGCTCTGCATTAAACCGGGCGAACACGGTTCTACGTATGGTGGCAATCCGATTGCAGCGAAGGTTTCGATAGCCGCACTTGAAGTGGTGAGAGAGGAGAAATTGGCAGAAAATGCAGAGAAATTAGGACAGCTCTTCCGTGAACGTGTCAGCAATATTCACTCAGATATGATAGAGTTGGTCAGAGGAAAGGGGTTGTTAAATGCTGTTATTATTCGTCCTGAAAATGGTAAAATAGCTTGGGATGTGTGTCTGAAATTGAAAGAAAAAGGTTTGCTTGCTAAACCGACACATCAACATATTATTCGTTTTGCTCCCCCTTTGGTGATTAACAAGATAGAATTAATTGAAGCGATCGGTATTATTGAAAATACAATTGCGGAATTTGAATGAAATAAATTTTGCATTGAATGCTTATTATTGTTATTGATAAAGGATATTGGCGAAACCGATATCCTTTATCAATCTGTCAATATTTAGAGGGATAAAAAATGTTTTATAAATGAGTTGAAAATCTATAAATTCATAAAGACTATTTTGTTAACTTTGCCGAAACTAATTATTTTGGATGAAGCATAATTGGAAACCGGGAACGATGATCTATCCCTTGCCTGCTGTATTGGTGAGTTGTGGACGAACGCCGGAAGAATATAATATATTTACAGTAGCGTGGACGGGAACGATTTGTACGAATCCGCCGATGTGTTATATTTCTGTACGTCCGGAACGTCATTCTTATCCGATTCTTCGGAAAGAAATGGAATTTGTGATTAATTTGACAACGGAGGAGATGGCGTTTGCTACCGATTGGTGCGGAGTGCGTTCAGGCAAGGATTACAATAAGTTTGAGGAAATGAAATTAACCCCAGGTAAGTCTCAGATGATTTCTGCTCCCATCATTGAAGAGGCACCTATTTGTATTGAATGTAAAGTGAAAGAAATCATCTCACTTGGATCACACGATATGTTTATCGCTGAAGTATTAAATGTTCAGGCGGATGATCGCTATCTGAATCCTGTAACCGGAAAGTTTGAATTGGATCACTCGAATCCTTTGGTTTATGTACATGGCGAATATTTTGGATTGGGGGAGAAAATAGGGAGTTTTGGATGGTCTGTGAAAAAAAAGAAAAAGAAATAAGTCCCGTCTTTATAGAGATGGATAGAAAAATTGTATTTGATAATTAGAAACCTATAAACTGAATAACAATGAAAAGTGCTTTTCAACTTTTATGTGTGTCATTGATGATTTTATTGATGGCAGCGTGTGGCGAATCTTCGCAATTTAAGTACAAGTCGGTGCCGAATGATCCGCTAAATGCCCGAATCTATACGTTGGATAATGGATTAAAGGTTTATATGACTGTTAATAAAGATCAGCCACGTATCCAAACTTACATAGCAGTACGCGCTGGCGGAAAGAATGATCCGGCAGAAACAACGGGTTTAGCACATTATTTTGAACATTTGATGTTTAAAGGTACCGAAAATGTAGGTACTCAAAATTATGCTTTAGAGAAACCGATGTTAGACGAGATTGAAGCACTGTTTGAAGTATACCGGAAAACAACGGATGAAGCGGAACGTGCTGCTATTTATCATCGGATTGATAGTGTTTCATACGAAGCTTCTAAGCTATCTATTCCAAATGAATATGACAAATTGATGTCTGCTATTGGCGCAACGGGCACGAACGCTTATACGGCGAATGATATGACTGTTTTTTTGGAAGATATTCCTTCGAATCAAATAGAAAACTGGGCGAAGATACAATCCGATCGTTTTAAAAATTCTGTTATACGGGGTTTTCATACCGAATTGGAAACGGTATATGAAGAAAAAAATATGTCTTTGACCAAAGATAGTCGGAAAGTTTTTGAGCAAGTGATGACGGCTCTTTTTCCGCATCATCCTTATGGAACACAAACGGTGTTGGGTACACAGGAAAATCTGAAGAACCCTTCGATTACCAATATTAAGAATTTCTACCATCAATGGTATGTACCCAACAATATGGCGATTTGTTTGTCCGGTGATTTTGATCCGGAACAGATGATTAAAACGCTGAATCAATATTTCGGAGATATGAAACCGAGTGCCGAATTGGCAAAGGTGAATGTTACCCCTGAAGAGCCTATTGCGGAGCCTATCGTTCGGGAAGTGGTCGGACAGGAGAGTGCTAATATCGCTTTGGGCTGGAGATTTTCCGGAGCTAACGGCAATGATTCGGAAATGTTGAATTTGCTTAGTCAGATTCTTTATAACGGAAAGGCGGGATTAATCGACTTGAATGTGAATCAACAACAGCGTTTACTGGAGGCAGCAGCTTATCCGATTACACTAGCTGATTATAGCATCTTCTTGATGCAAGGAGATCCGAAAGCAGGACAGACATTGGAGGATGTTAAAGATATTTTATTGGCAGAGGTTGAAAAATTGAAGAAGGGAGAATTTGATGAAAGTTTGTTGATGGCTACTATCAATAATATAAAACGGGAGAGACAACAGGATTTGGAAAGTAATGAGAAACGGGCGGATTGGTTTGTACAGTCATTTGTGAATGGGACGGATTGGGAAAAAGAAGTGGCATCCTTAGATCGTATGAGTAAAATCACGAAGCAACAATTGGTTGATTTCGCCAACGCCAATTTAAAAGATAATTACACCGTAGTTTATAAACGCGAGGGGAAAGATGAGAGTGTGAAAAAAATGACAAAGCCGACCATTACGCCGATAGTGATGAATCGTGATGCGGCGAGTGCTTTTTTGCTTTCCATCCAAAATAGTGTTGTGCAACCGATCGATCCTGTATTTGTGGATTATGACAAAGAGATAGAAAAGGGGACTGCAAAATCTAATATTCCTGTGCTGTATAAAAAAAATGTAACGAATGATTTATTTTCATTGACTTATGCTTTTGAAAAAGGGAATAATGAAGATCGTTATCTTAAAACGGCAGCGGATTATCTGGATTATTTGGGTACATCAGATCGGACCGCCGAACAGATGAAACAGGAATTTTATAAATTGGCTTGTGATTATTCTATCAATACCTCCTCTAATAGGACCTATGTCACCATCAGTGGTCTGTCGGAAAATATGGGTGCTGCCGCTGAATTATTTGAATCGCTGCTTGCCAATGCTCAGCCTAATCCTTCGGTTTTGGAGAATATGAAAGCGGATATATTAAAAGGTCGCGCTGATACAAAACTGAATCAACAGGCGAATTTTAAGATGTTGATGCAATATGGACTATATGGTCCGAAATCGCCGGCTACGAATATTTTATCTGCAAGCGAATTGCAGCAATTGCGGGCGGAGGATTTATTGTCTTCTCTTCGTGAATTGAACAACAATGAGCATACGATTTTCTATTATGGTCCTAAATCCAAAGAAGAGGCGATCGCTGAGGTGAATAAATACCACCGTGTACCGGAACAATTGGTCGCTGTTGATAAAAAAGATCCTTTTCAATTTCAGGAGACACCTGAAAATCGTGTGATCATTGCACCTTACGATGCCGCTCAAATATATATGACGACCCTTTCTAATCGGGGAGAAAAATTTGATCTTTCGATTTATCCGGTGCTAACGCTGTACAATGAATATTTTGGTGGAGGAATGAATTCCGTTGTATTTCAGGAAATGCGGGAAGCGCGTGCTTTAGCTTATTCTGCTGCTGCATTTATCACTCAACCGGCACGTCTTAACCAGTCGTATATTTACAAAACCTATATCGCTACGCAAAACGATAAGATGGGGGATGCCTTAGCGGCTTTCGATGAAATTATTAATAATATGCCGGAATCAGAGGCTGCTTTCAATTTGGCAAAAGAGTCATTATTAGCGCGTTTGCGTACAGATCGTCTGACGGGTGGTGATATTTTTGACAGCTATATAGCCGCTCAAGATTTGGGATTAAACATTGATCTTCGGAAAGTATTGTTTGATGAACTTCAGAAATTGACACTTGCTGATGTAAAAACATTCCAAGAAAAGTGGGTAAAAGGACGTTCGTATGTTTATTGTATTTTGGGAAATGAAAAGGAATTGGATTTGAATAAACTATCTGCATACGGTAAAATTACCCGTGTAACAACGGAAGAAATATTTGGATATTAAGTACGATCTTTCGGTAGTATGCTTAAGAATCCCCTTGTTTGCCCGTCGGGAATCCCGACAGGGCAAAACTGCGTGATGGAGCACTAATAGTGGGGACGGGCGATTTACCGTCCCCACTGCAGTGGTTGAAAATCGAGTATTACTGAAAGATATGATTTATTTTAAACAATAGGTGGATGGAAAAAGAGATATTATTTGTACTACTCAATGATTTTGCTGATTGGGAAGGTGCCTATATTGCTCCAAGTCTAAATTACGGACTTGATCCGGAAAGTAAGCGTAAGTATGTGGTTAAAACAGTGTCAGTCACAAAAGAGCCGGTCATATCGTGCGGTGGTTTCAAGGTGTTGCCCGACTACGACATCAACGATATTCCTACCGATTATGCAGGAATCGTATTAATTGGTGGTATGCAGTGGTTCTCGCCCGAAGCCGAACTCCTCCTTCCTTTCATCAAAGCAACTATTGCGAACAAAAAACTGGTTGCAGGAATCTGCAATGCTTCGGTTTTTCTGGGGGCACACGGATTCCTTAATGAAGTGTCTCACACCAGCAACGGATTGGAGTACATTAAAGAATATGCCGGAGCAAACTATACTGGTGAAGACCATTATATAAATGAACCAGCGGTTAGAGATGGAAATATTGTAACAGCTAACGGATTTTCCGCTCTGGAGTTCAGCCGTGAAATACTCTATGCCTTAGAAGCAGACACCGAGAAAAAGATTGAAAAGAGTTACAGAATGAATAAAACAGGTGTTTGGGAGGCACCGGAGGTGGAGTAATTATAATATATAATAGTGATGGAGATAGAAGAAAAAGCGGCTCAAATGGTCGCAACAGCACAGGTGATTACAGTGGCATCTATCGACGGGAATGGTTATCCACGCCCGGTGGCAATGGTAAAACTTAAAGATGACGATGGGGCAATCTATGTTTCAACCGGAACAAGTTCGGCAAAAACGGCTCACTTCAAAGCCAATCCAAAGGCTGGGATCTCTATTGTAAAAGGAGGCGACAGCATCGTTTATACAGGCGAAATGGAGATAGTGAATGACGAAGCCGTTAAACGCTCTCTTTGGGGTGACTGGATGTTGTCACATTTTCCAGGAGGCGTGGAAGATCCTGAATATTGCGTGTTGAAATTTACTCCTAAATCTGCAACCTATTATATTGATAACGAATTTGTAAGAAATAAAATGTCTGAAATAATTTTTTGCCAAAGCTGTGGTATGCCGATGCAAACTGCCGATCAATTTGGAACGAACAAAGACGGCTCTGCAAATCAAGATTATTGCTGCTATTGCTACAAAGATGGGGCATTTGTGCAGGATTGTACAATGGAGGGAATGATTGAGCATTGCGTAAAATATCTCGATGAGTTCAACGGAGCTTGTGACACCAAATACTCAAAAGAAGAAGCGGTAGCACAAATGAAGGAGTTTTTTCCTCATTTAAAACGATGGAGTAATTCTAAATAATATAAAATGAGTAAATCAGCAACTTGGTAAAAGTGATTGTGTGAACCTTGCATACAATATTGCCCCGAAATCTCATCAAAGAAATCGGGGCTTTCTTGTGGCATAAATTTCTTAGCATTGCTTGATGTTAGACAAAAAAACCACTTCAGGCATAGAGGAATATCTGATTCAATTTCCTCTGATAAAACGTTTTCCATTGCTATTCCCAAATTTTTCTATGAAAATTCATCAATTCTACGGGAATATCCTTAATTTTACACACCTTAAAACTGAAAATGTTTCAATTAATTTAATGATAAAACAATGGCTAAAGAACAATTTTTAGGAAGACATATCGGTCCACGCCCCGAAGATGTTGAAGAAATGCTGAAAGTGATAGGTGTGAAGTCTGTTGATGAATTGATAGAACAAACCGTACCTGCATCTATACGTTTGAAAGAACCGTTGAATTTACCCGCACCTCTGACGGAGGATGAATTTCTGACGAAGATAAAGACAGTAGCTGCTAAAAACAAACTCTATCGTTCTTTTATTGGAGAAGGATACTACGATACCATTTCTCCGGCAGTGATTATCCGTAACATTTTGGAGAATCCGGCTTGGTACACCTCCTACACTCCTTATCAGGCAGAAGTATCTCAAGGGCGTTTGGAAGCATTGTTAAATTACCAAACAATGATTCTTGAACTGACAGGAATGGAAATCACCAATTGCTCGCTATTGGATGAAGCCACTGCTGCTGCGGAAGCGATGACAATGATGTATGCGTTACGGGGGAAAGAGATGAAAAAAGCCGGTGCGAATAAATTGTTTGTGGACAATCGGGTCTTTGCTCAGACAAAAGATGTACTGATCACCCGTTCTGCACCTCAGGGAATAGAATTAGTTTATGGCGATTACGATACATTTAAATTAACTCCGGAAATTTTTGGAGCCTTGGTACAATATCCCGCAGCAAATGGCGACATTCGGGATTATCGGACTTTTGCCGATCAGTTGCATACAAACGGTTCTTTACTGACAGTGGCTGCTGATCTGATGTCGCTCGTTTTGTTAACACCTCCGGGAGAATGGGGAGCAGATGTAGTTGTCGGTACCACCCAACGATTGGGCATCCCGATGGGCTATGGCGGTCCGCACGCTGCTTATATGGCTACGCGGGAAGATTACAAACGTAACATTCCGGGACGTATTATTGGCGTAACCATTGACGCACAAGGAAACCACGCTTTACGTTTAGCTTTACAGACACGTGAACAACATATCAAACGCGAAAAAGCCTCTTCCAATATCTGCACAGCAAAAGCATTGAACGCTACAATGGCTGGCTTTTATGCTGTTTGGCACGGACGTGAAGGTCTACAAAGAATTGCTCGTCACATTCACGCTGCTGCTGTTGTTTTGTCAGAAGAAATCACTCGCTACGGTTATAAACTGAAAAAAGACAAATTCTTTGATACCTTGCGTTTTGAATTACCACAAGGGGTGACACAGGAAATGATTCGTACGCTTGCTTTACAGAAACAGATCAATCTTTTCTATTGCAATTGTGGGACTGTCGGACTGTCTACCGATGAAAGAATTAGCGAAGAAGAGATCAATACAATCATCGCTATTTTTGCTGAGGCTGCCGGAAAGAAAGCGGAAAAAGCCCAATTCCTTGATGATCGCACGATCTTGAATCCCTCGATGTTGCGTGACGACGAATTTATGCAACAGCCTGTATTCAACATATACCATTCGGAATCAGCAATGATGCGCTATATGAAAAATCTTGAACGTCGTGATATTTCGCTGGCGACGTCAATGATCTCATTGGGATCTTGCACGATGAAACTGAATGCTGCTGCCGAAATGTTTCCTATCTCTTGGCCTGAATTTGGCAAAATACATCCCTTCGTTCCTTTTGATCAGGCGGAAGGCTTTCAGCAAATGATCCGTGAAACAGAACAAATGCTTGAGAATGTTACCGGTTTTGCCGGTTGTAGCTTGATGCCTAATTCCGGTGCTGCCGGAGAATACACCGCTTTGATGGTGCTTCGCCAATACCATATTTCACGGGGAGAAGGACATCGGACGGTGATGTTGATTCCAGCCTCTGCACACGGAACAAACCCGGCTTCCAGCACAATGGCAGGCTTACAAATCATTGTGACGGCAACCGATCCGGAGGGGAATATTGATGTAGAAGATTTTAGAAAAAAAGCGGAAGACAATAAAGCCAATTTATTTGGAGCAATGATTACCTATCCGTCCACACACGGTATCTTTGAAGAATCCATTCGTGAATTGATAAAGATCATTCACGAAAACGGCGGACAGGTATTTATGGATGGTGCTAATATGAACGGACAATGCGGATTAACCAGTCCGGGATATATCGGAGCCGACGCTTGCCACTTAAATTTACATAAAACCTTTGCTATGCCTCACGGCGGCGGTGGTCCCGGCGTAGGACCTATCTGTGTCGCGAAACACTTGGTTGAATTTTTACCATCGCATACGGAAGTGAAAACAGGTGGTATTCACGGCATCCACGCAGTGTCAGCTGCTCCATACGGTTCAGTAAATATGCTACCGGTGACTTATGGTTATCTCTTGATGTTAGGGAGTGAAGGCGTAAAGAAAGTAACGGAGATGGCGATTTTGAATGCGAATTACTTGGCTTCTTCTTTTGAAAAATTAGGTTTCAAGATCTTATTTAAAGGAAGTCGGGGACGGGTTGGACACGAAATGATTTGGGATTGCAGTGCTTTCAACAAAGAATATGGAATCACCGAATCGGATATCGCCAAACGTTTGATGGACTTTGGTTTCCACGCACCCACCTTGTCTTTCCCTGTACACGGGACCTTAATGGTTGAACCGACAGAGAGCGAACCGAAAGAAGAATTGGATCGTTTTATTGAAGCTCTAAAAACCATTCGCGATGAAATGTGCGAAGTAGGGGAAGGACGTGCCGACAAAACGGACAATGTCTTGAAAAACGCTCCTCATACTCACAAGGTCTTAACTGCCGACGAATGGACACATACTTATCCGCGTAGTAAAGCCGCTTACCCACTGGCTTGGGTGGCTGAGAATAAATTTTGGCCGCAAGTTGGACGGGTGGATGATGGTTATGGCGATCGTAATTTGATCTGTACCTGTGATCCTTTATACGATTATCAGAATGATGAAGATTGAAATAAAGCTTCGGTGAAAGAAATAGAGGGGTGTTAAAAGATCATCCGACTCACAACGTCAATGATGACACGACACCTCTCTATGATATTTAAATCCCCCGCACGGGCTAACGCTTTGTTGAACGGCTGATTCGTTTAAATTAATAAACACTTCAGCAAATAAACAAACAAACAAAGCGTTAGTTTGTATGGGGGATTTAAAATAACAAGCATTTTCTCAATGACAGCTTCAGATAGAGGAGACAATTTCTTCGGACGTTTATAGAAACAGGAGAAAGAGAGAAAGTCTACCAGTGAAAGATGATTGTCAAATTAAAAAATAAGAAGAAGTAGAAGTCTTATTCGTGGAATTATTTATCTTTGTGAGCGGTTAAAGAACTTTCAGAAATAAAGAAGGCTAATGAATCATTATCCTGTTACAAAGTTGTAATATCCTTATACAGAATAGATTTAAAAAGCAAACAATAAGTCGATAGACTTCAAACTGATTTATAAAATAGAATGGACGAACAAAAACAGAATCAATTGGAAATTGACCTGAATCACGAGGTTGCTCAGGGAATATATGCAAATTTAGCCATCATAGCACATTCGAGTTCGGAATTTATCGTTGATTTTGTGCGATTGATGCCGGGAGTTCCGAAGCCGGAAGTAAAGAGTCGGATTATTATGACTCCGGAAAACACAAAACGCTTGATGTTAGCATTACAGGATAATATTCGGAAATTTGAACAGGACAATGGGACCATTCGTTTGTCGCAGGAAGGTTTGCCTACCGGTTCCGTATTTCCGATTGACATAGAGCCCAAAGGACAAGCTTAAAAATTAAAAATCTATAAAACGACTGTAATTGTTTGAGAGGGAAACTCTATATTTCTTTCAGGAGAAGATAAATGAATAAATTTAATAAATAAAAAAATGACAGCAAATTGGTTTGAAGCGAAGGTGAAATATCTAAAAGTGAACGAGGATGGACGTGAGAAAAAAGTAAATGAAGCGTATCTGTTGGATGCGATGTCATATACTGAGGCGGAAAGTCGGATCACGCACGAAATGGAATCTGTAATTAAAGGAGATTATTATATCAGCAGCTTAAAGAAATCAAACATTACAGAATTGGTAATTTCGGAAGATGAAAATGATGATCGTTGGTACAAAGCTAAAGTGGCAATTATTGATGCAGACGAAGTGAGCGGTAAAGAAAAATCCAGTTTTCAGTATTACTTAATAGCTGCCTCTAACATTGATCGTGCCTTAGAAAATTTAGAGAAAAGTTTATCAACTTTTGTTGTTCCTTTTGAAATTGTTAATATTGCTGATACTCAATTTATGGATGTATTTCCATATTTTTCAGACGAAGAAGAACAATTACCTGGAAACCTGAAGCCATTAGAGGATCAATAAATCATACGACTACCTTCCCTTCGGTTTACATTTTAGAATATTTGAAAGATCAATCGGAATTTTGAGAATCGACATAAGGAAAGAAATAGACGCAAATAAAAGAGATCTTCTTGCTGGAAAAAACGTTAAAAAGCCCCTGATGGGGCTTCCTTTTTTATTAAATATTTATAGATCTTCCGTAAACGTTTGTGCTACATTATTTTCTTAAAGAATGAGCCGCTTCTTTCTTTTCCCTAAAATTTAGTTTAATCTTTTTTTATTTTCTACCTTTGGGGACTGTTTTAGAAAATCATTATTTTTTGCTTTTAAGAAATATAAGTGCTTTTTTTATTTCAATGCATTCCAAAAAGCATTCAATAAATGAATAAATAAAAAAAGTAATGGTGGATCATCTTTTTGATAATTTCACAAAAGATTGAAAACATAATCATCTTATCGGCGTAGATGGATAAATGGAGTAATGATAATATAAAACACTGAATAGAAATAATATAAATAATAACAACTGACAGTTGCAGCAATGCTGACTGTTACATTTAAAAGACCTATATATGAAAACACGTATTGAACACGATTTATTAGGCGAGAAAGAAGTGCCTGCTGATGCGTATTATGGAATACAAACCCTTCGGGGAATTGAGAATTTTGATGACATAAGCGGAATCACCATTGGTGATTATCCCAATTATGTAAAAGCTTTAGCAATGGTAAAATGGGCTGCTGCAAAAGCAAATCAAGAATTGGAATTAATACCCGATGATATTGCCAACGCAATCACACAGGCTTGTGAGGATATTATTGGTGGCAAACTGCACGATCAATTTCCGGTTGACCTGATTCAGGGAGGTGCCGGAACATCCACCAATATGAACATCAACGAAGTGGTAGCGAACCGGGCGTTGGAAATTATGGGACACAAAAAAGGCGAATATCAATATTGCCACCCCAATAATCACGTGAACTTGTCACAATCAACCAACGATGCTTATCCGACATCCTTCAAATTAGCATTCATTTTTATGAATGAAGAATTGGTAGCGGAACTGAGACTGTTGATTCAGGCTTTCCGTGCGAAAGGAGAAGAATTCAAGGAAGTATTGAAAATGGGTAGAACGCAATTGCAAGATGCTGTGCCAATGACTATGGGACAGGAATTTGAAGCTTTTGCTGCTAATCTGGAAGAAGAAATTGCCCGTTTGCAACAAAATGTCAAACTGTTCCTTGAAGTAAATATGGGAGCTACGGCGATTGGTACAGGTATCAATTCAGAACCGGAATATTCCTCTAAATGCATCAAAAACCTGCGTATCATCAGTGGTGAAGAATTTGTTTTAGCTACCAACCTGATTGAAGCAACTCCTGATGCAGGATCATCTGTGATGTATTCATCAGCACTGAAGCGGATGGCTGTAAAATTGTCAAAAACCTGTAACGATTTACGTTTATTGTCAAGCGGTCCTCGTTGCGGATTAAATGAAATCAACCTGCCTCCGATGCAGCCGGGATCTTCTATTATGCCGGGCAAAGTGAATCCGGTAATCCCGGAAGTCGTCAATCAAATCTGTTATCGAATCATCGGTAATGACCTAACAGTAACTTTTGCTGCTGAAGCAGGACAATTACAATTAAATGTAATGGAGCCTGTAATGGTTCACGCTATTTTTGGTTCTATCAAAATGCTCCAAAAAGGAATGGAACGTTTGAGAGTACTTTGTGTCGAGGGTATCACCGCCAATGTTCAACATTGTCGCGAGATGGTATTAAATAGCATCGGTATCGTGACGGCACTTAATCCTACTTTAGGATATGAAAATTCTTCTCGTATAGCCAAGAGAGCATTGAAAGAAAACAGAAGTGTCTATGATTTGGTATTAGAAGAAGGTTTATTGACCAAAGCAGAATTGGATGAAGTTTTAAAACCCGAATTGATGATCAAACCGCATAAGTTCTACAAAAAGAAATAAGTAGATCAGATAATTTCCGGATAACGGAAACAATAAATGGAAAGTGAAGAAGGACCTTATCTTTTTCACTTTCCATTTTTTTATAAAAATGATATAAAATAACGAGGGCAACACTTTCCTTTTTGAAAATGGAATGGAGTCATAAGAAATACTTTCTTTCATTCTTTTTATTTGATTTTTTTACGTATTTTCGCAAAATAAAAATAAGACAATAAAGGAAAAATAAAGAATAATCTTTCTTGAAAAAGAGGATCAGTAATAAAGTGGACTTTCTTATAACATTGATTAATAACATAAAACAGAAAAGATGAAAAAGACAATGATTAAAATGACGGCAATTCTTTTGATAGCTGGGTCGTCGGTATCTATGATGGGTTGTTTCGGTCCTTTTGCTTTGACAACCAAAATACACGCTTGGAACTCTCAAGTGTCTCAGTCAAAATTTGTGAATGAACTGGTATTTTTAGGATTGTGTATCCTTCCGGTGTACGAGCTTTGCGTGTTTGGAGATGCTCTGATCTTTAACTCTATTGAATTTTGGGGAGGAAGTAATCCGATTGCAATGAAAGATGGTCAAGTAGAAGAAATGGATCTGCAACACGAAGGACAAATGTATCAAGTGATTAAAAGCAAAAATGCGATGTCTATCGCACAGACGAACAGCGACCTGAGAGTGGATTTTAAATATTTCCCGAAAGAAAAAACTTGGTATTTGATGAACGGAGAGAACAAAGTAAAAGTGGTTGATATGAAGGGAGATAAAGTATATACTTATTTGCCGAACGACAAAACCTTGGTTTTTGATCACAACACCGTTGATTTGATCCCGTCAGAAGTGATGGCAGCAAAATAAAATGAATGGCTTAAAACATTCAAATGTTACACGGATAAGAGAGTGACATTTGAAGAGTAAATTTATTTTATACCAAAAATTGAAAAACGAAAAGTGGACGATAAAATTCACTTTTCGTTTTTCATTTTAACTGATATATCGCCAAGTAATGCGGGTTTTAAAAAGACGTTTGATTTGCATTGCAAAACATCGGTTCTCTTCGGTTTCTAAATCCGGATCTTTTGATAAAATCTCATTGGCAATGCGGGAGGCCTCGTTCAAAATCAAAGCATCCTTTCCCAGATTGGCAATCTTCAGGCTGCAAGTCAACCCGCTTTGCTGAGTGCCCTCCATATCTCCCGGTCCACGAAGTTTCAAATCCACTTCGGCAATTTCAAAACCGTCATTAGTAGCCGTCATTGTTTCGATTCGTTTGCGGGAATCGTTTGATATTTTATAAGACGTCATCAGGATGCAATAAGATTGATCCGCGCCTCTTCCTACTCGTCCCCGTAATTGGTGTAACTGGGATAATCCGAAACGTTCGGCACTTTCAATCACCATCATAGAGGCGTTGGGTACGTTTACGCCCACTTCGATCACAGTCGTGGAAACTAAAATTTTGGTTTCTCCGGTGATAAAGCGTTGCATTTCCGCCTCTTTTTCTGCCGGCTTCAATTTGCCGTGCACCGTTCCCACTTTATAGCCTTTGGGTAAAAAATAATCATTGATTTGCTCAAATCCAACTTCCAGATTGCGGAAGTCCAAGCTTTCCGATTCGTAGATGAGGGGATAGACAACGTAAGCCTGCCGTCCTTTTTCCAATTCTTTTTCAATAAAACGGAATACGTCCATCCGTTTTTTATCGTAAGCGTGAAACGTGGTGATCGGTTTTCTTCCCGGAGGCAATTCGTCGATCACTGAAATATCGAGATCGCCATAAAGAGTCATTGACAGAGTGCGAGGAATCGGTGTTGCCGTCATCACTAAAACGTGAGGGGGAATACTATTCTTCTGCCACAATTTAGCTCGTTGAGCAACTCCAAAGCGGTGCTGCTCGTCAATGATCACTAACCCGATATTCTGAAAAATCACCGTATCTTCTAAAAGAGCGTGTGTGCCGATTAATATTTGTAGGGTTCCCTCCTTTAAACTTCGGTGTATTTCTTCCCGTTCCTTCTTTTTCGTCGAACCGGTCAATAAAGCCACGGTAATCCCCATTTTTTCCAGCATTTCGTGAACGGTGGTATAATGCTGATTCGCTAAAATTTCAGTGGGAGCCATCAAACAAGTCTGGCAGCAATTGTCCAGAGCGATGAGCATACACATAACGGCAACCAATGTTTTACCGCTTCCGACGTCGCCCTGCAACAGGCGGTTCATCTGTTTGCCCGTTCCGCAATCTTGCCGAATTTCTTTGATCACCCGTTTTTGGGCATTAGTTAATTCAAAAGGAAGATATTGATGATAAAAAGTATTGAAATAAGTGCCCACGATTTTAAATTCGTGCCCTTTGAAATAAGTTTTTCGTTTATATTTCAGTTTCAGAATATTCAGCTGAATATAAAACAACTCTTCAAATTTAAGGCGAAAAATAGCTTTTCGCAGCATTTCCGGTGATTCCGGGAAATGAATATTGTATAAAGCTTCGTGGAGAAATGTCAGTTGATGCTGTTGAATAAACCAAGCCGGAAGCGTTTCTGAAATTCTATCTTTAATGGTTTTGAAAATCGTATCCTGAATTTTGCTGATAGCTTTAGAATTTAGAAAAGCCTTTTTCATTTTTTCAGTAGTCGGATAAATCGCCTGAAAGCCCACTAATGATTGAGATGCTTTTTCAAAACTGTCCATTTCCGGGTGGACAATATTGATGCTATGATTAAATTCAGAAGGTTGTCCGAAAATCAAATATTCTTTGTTCGGATCAATCTGATTACTGAGATATTTAAAACCTTTAAACCATACTAATTCAAGCGTACCTGTCTCGTCGTAAGCCGTTGCCGTCATCCGTAAAGCTCTTCCCTCTCCGATACTTTTCAAATCACGGATACGGGCTTTTATTTGAATATATGGCAGGTGCGCATTCAACTCGGCAATATTATAAATCTTTGAACGGTCAATGTATTTATAGGGGATATGATACAACATATCCTCATAACTCTGTATTTGTAATTCATCATACAACACAGCGGCTTTCTTATCACCGACCCCGGAAAGAAATTTTATATGTAATCCTGCAAGTTCCATTTAAGCTGATTGACATCCATTTATTTGTAAGCTCCTCGAAACAACATCTTCCAATTTTTTAAATACGATCCTTATTTTTTGACATACTTTCGACCTTCGAACCGCTCAAAAGTACTCCAAATGACCGGAATGTTTAAATGATTCCGCGATCTTTTTTTCATCTAACGAAATTAAAAATTATTTCCGGACGAGGCGATAGAGAAGTGAATATATTTTATTACTACGATTCAATGGATATTTGTGATGAATAGTGTATTTTTGTATTCAAACTCCTGTTCATTGTAAAAACATCAATAAAGTCAACAGACTTAGAAAATGAGCTATCTGAAAGAAAGAATCAAACACGCGGTCAGATTTCGACACAAAAGGGGCTATGGAGTCCATTCGCCTTTTATGTTTAACCTGATTTTAAATGTCATTCGGGACAAAACGAAATGTTACACTTATTCGGAAACGATAGAAAAAGTAGACCATCTGCACGGGCGGAAACGGAAAATATTTCGTCTTTTATCTCGCTTGATTCGTTTCTTGCAGTCGCAACGAATCGTCTGCTTAGGGAATCTGTCCGACTTGCTGGCTGATTACCTGATTTCTTTAGACAACGAAGCAGAGATTGCGTGTAATTCGACAGAGGCGTTGCCTACGGCTGATTTCATCTATATCGGGCGTAATGCGCAACCTTTTTTTGAAAAAGATTATTTAGATACCCTATTGATGAGGGCAGAGGGTAAAAAATGCATCGTCATTTTTGATATATACAAAAATGGCTTCAACAGCCGTTTGTGGCGGCAATTAAGAGAAAAATCGACGGTTTCCATTGATATGATGTGGTATGGAATACTATTGTTTGATGAGAAAATACAGCCGGGGAAATACAACTTAATCATTTAAAATTTCGTTTTTAACCTTTTCACTCAACATCTATCAACCGGTCTGTGAACAGAATAAATCGAACGATCATATTTCAAGTCAATGACCTTAACCATAAAAAAATGAAGATTTATACAAAAACAGGAGATAAAGGGCTGACTTCCTTGATTGGAGGGACAAGAGTAGCCAAGAATAGCACTCGATTAGAAGCATACGGGCAGGTGGATGAACTGAACAGCTATCTGGGAATGATTCGGGCTTTTCCTTTGTCGCCGGAGCTTTTGGAAGAACTGGTGGAAATACAGTCACGACTGTTTGATGTGGGAGGAAATTTGGCGACCGACACCGCCGCGAAAGGAATCAAAATAAAACTAAGTGTGACGGAAGCGGATGTTGCTTTATTAGAAAAGGCGATAGACCGAATGGACAAAGAATTGCCCTCAATGCCCTATTTTGTTCTGCCGGGAGGTGACGAAGCCGTAGCTTTTTGCCACATCGCCCGCACAGTCTGCCGACGCGCGGAACGGCGGATATTGGATTTAACCGAGGAGACGGAAGTAGACGAAGGAGTGTTGAAATACATCAACCGCCTGTCAGACTACCTCTTCATCTTATCTCGTAAAGTGGCAAACGACCGCGGTGTTGAAGAATTAAAATGGGTGCCGGAGCGGAAATAGCTTAAAAAACTCCTTCGCATTCCTATTTAATGCTTTTTAAAGAAGCGGTTCACAAGGGGGATTTCCTTCAAAGGTAAATCCGTCTTTACCAGATAAGCGGCATAGACGACAAGCAAGATACTACGAAAACCAAATCGCAGGAGAATATTGTCGATAGTCACCCAAGTGGAAATACCATATAAAATCAAGGCAAGTCCGACATATTTTCCGATGGATTTCAGATTATAATTAATCGGATAATAATGCTGTCCGATGATCCACGAAAAAAACATCATAGTAAAATAGCAAGCAAACGCTGCCCACGCGCAGGCAATATACCCGAAGCGGGGGACGAAAAGCACATTCAGCGACACGATGATAACTAATCCGATCAGCGAAAAATACACTCCCCACTGCGTGCGGTCGGTCAATTTATACCAAAGCGACAAATTAAAAAATATACCCGAAAAGAGTTCGGCGAGCATAATGATCGGAACAATCTTTAAACCGGCAAAATAGCGAGGATCAATGAAATAGCGGATAATGTCGAGATAAAACATCACTCCCAAAAAAATCAGCAGATCAACAATAATAAAATATTTCATTGCCAAGGCATAAGTGCTTCGCTTATCCTCCCCTTTCGTTTTGGCAAAAATAAAAGGTTCGTAAGCATAGCGAAAAGCCTGTGTAAACATAATCATCACCACGGCGATTTTAGCATTCGCTCCGTAGATACCCAATTGATTCATCGCTTCCGTCGGATCGGCAACTAAATAGGGATATAAAATCTTATCGAGATTCTGATTCATAATACCTGCCAATCCCAGTATCAACAGAGGGAACGAATAACGTAATAGCTGCTTGAGCAAATCATATCGGAAGTGCCAGCGTATCTGAAAGATCTCCGGCGTTAAGGTCAACAACAAAACAAAAGAGGCAATCAGATTTGAAACTAAAATATAGCCTGCCCCATAATTGGGGTTATAAAACCAAGCGATCCATTCCGGGTGAGTCTTATAAATAGCGGGACAAACAAGCAGAAAGAACAGATTAAACGCAATGGTCAACGCGATATTCAAGAGCTTTAAAGAAGCAAAGCGGAGGGGACGCAACCGATAGCGTAAATAAGCAAAAGGCAATGCGCTAAAGACATCCAAACAGATAATCAGCGCGATGATCCATATATATTCGTGGTGACGCTCACATTGAAGGGCATCGGATATGGGAGATAAAAAGGAAAAGATAAATGCCAGAAACAACATCGTTGTCACGCCGATCGAGGTCATACAAGTAGAATAGATCGTCTCCGGCTTCCCTTTATCGGGATCATTGGCAAAACGGAAAAAACCCGTTTCCAATCCGTACGTCAGACATACCAGCATCAATCCGATCCAAGCGTACAGATTGACAATAATACCGTATTCTTCCGGAACTAATAGATAAGTATAAAGAGGTGTCAAACACCAATTTAGGAACTTTCCGATGATACTACTCATTCCGTAGATCGCAGTGTCTTTGGCTAAACTTTTAATACCTGCCATATCGTTTTTATCTTTAAAGATGTGCAAAGATATGAAAAAAGTGAATGGATAAAAATAAAAAAGTAAAAGGCTAAAAGCAAGAGTGGATCTTGCCTTTAGCCTCTATTGCCTGATTTTATTTTTTATCTTTTTAACTCTCTAAAAAATTCGGATACATATAATCGGATGCGGGGATGAAAGTTTCCTTGATACATTGCGGTGAAACCCATCTGAGCAGATTAAAAATAGATCCGGCTTTATCATTGGTTCCCGACGCGCGTCCTCCCCCAAAAGGTTGTTGATCAACAACAGCTCCTGTCGGTTTATCATTGACATAGAAATTACCGGCGGTATAAGCCAATCGTTTCGTCAGTTGCTCAATATGACTGCGGTCGTTAGAGAAAATAGCTCCCGTCAGCGCATAAGCAGAGCCATTGTCTAACAAATCAAGCGTTTCCTCTACCTTGTCCGGATCATAAACATAAATGGAGAGTACGGGACCAAATAATTCTTCCCGCATCGTCACATAATCCGGTTTTTTCGCCTGTATCACCGTCGGATAAATAAAATAACCCTTCGATTTATCATACTGTCCGCCCATAATCACCTCTGCGTCGGGCGAAGCCTTGGCGTGATCAATTGCTTGCGCCAATTTGTCAAACGAAGTTTCGTCGATCACCGCATTCACAAAATTACTAAAATCTTCCACCCCTCCGGTCTTGATCTTAGCGAGATCGGCTTGCATAAAAGCCTTCACTTCCGACCAAATATTGGAAGGAATATAAGCCCGCGAAGCAGCAGAACATTTCTGACCCTGATATTCAAAAGATCCCCGAACGAGAGCCGTAGCCACCGCTTTCGCCGGTGCGGTGGGATCTGCAAAAACATAATCTTTACCGCCTGTCTCTCCGACAATTCGGGGATAAGAACGATATTTATTAATATTCTTTACGATCGTTGCCCATATTTCATTGAACACGCCCGTCGAACCGGTGAAATGTACTCCTGCAAACTCTTTGTGCCCGAAGATTACCTCCGAAGCCGTCGGACCGGAGCAATACACCAAATTAATAACTCCATCCGGCAAACCTGCTTCCTTCAACACCTTCATAATAAAATAGGCAGAATAAACAGCTGTTTTTGAAGGTTTCCAAACGCAAACATTCCCCATCAACACCGGTGCGCCCGGAAGATTCCCGGCGATAGAGGTGAAATTAAAGGGAGTCAGTGCAAAGACAAACCCTTCCAACGGACGCCATACGGTGCGATTCCAAATGCCGGGCGATGAATGGGGCTGCATCTGATAAAGATCATACATATTTTTCACATTAAAGCGATAGAAATCGACCAACTCGCAAACACAGTCGATTTCTGCCTGAAACGCGTTCTTCGATTGTCCCAACATCGTGACGGCATTGAACAATTGGCGATAGGGACCCGCAATCAATTCAGCTGCTTTCAAGAAAATGGCAGCGCGACTTTCCCAGCTCATCTCTTCCCAAGCGGGTTTTGCTTTCAGGGCTGCGTCAATAGCCATTTTCACCTGCGTGGCATCGCCTTGATGATAATGTCCCAACAGATGTTGATGATCGTGCGGCGGACGCATATCCGCTAATTTATTCGTACGTATTTCTTTCCCGCCGATGATCATCGGAATATCGGCAACCGTGTTACGTAATTCATTCAGCTTTGCCTTGAGGGCTGTCCGTTCGGGTGATCCCGGCGCATAGCTTTTGATAGGTTCATTCGTGATGTGTGGTAATTGAAAAACTCCTTTTGACATAGTGTGATCAGTTTAGTAGTATATTCCGTATAATTCTTACTTCATCTCCTTGATGAATGAATTTGAACAAATATATATTATTTTAGGAAGAAAAAAAATGACAAATAGCAGGTTTTGAAAAACAAATCATTTTTCTTCCTGAAGATGGGAGGTGGAGGCGAAAATGCGGAACAAAGAAGAACAGCAAGCAAAACACATACATCCTTTACATTCGACACGCCCTATCTCTC
This sequence comes from Odoribacter sp., assembly GCA_036657595.1. Taxonomy (GTDB): domain Bacteria; phylum Bacteroidota; class Bacteroidia; order Bacteroidales; family Marinifilaceae; genus Odoribacter. Next base: position 35,607 of record JAVXFZ010000026.1, read on the forward strand.
TATTAAGTTTTGATTATCTATCACTTACAGATGTATCCTCGACGTAGTCCCAGTGCCTCCCCTTCGTTTCGCGACGACGGGGAAACGAAGGGACTACGACGAGGAAACGACCGGAAGGTAGCGATACCCAAAGCATTCCCAAACGATAGGGTAGCGATTGAGTAGGGGGTGAACGAACAAAATAAAAAATAATTTTCTCCATTATATTGAAATAATTGACTCTAATGAAGAGTAAGTTTTTGGAAGTAAACAAACAAAAATCAGAATGTTTTTAATATTTTTTATTTTGCAATATTTAAAATTTAACTATCTTTGTCAATGCTTACTATGTGAGGAGAATCAAATAGTTCCGTTGTAAAAAAAACGGACGATTAAATGAGTCGTTCCCTTCTCTCTTTTTCTTGTTTTTTTTCTTCTTTAACTTTCATAGAATTAACTTCTTCTACTTTTTTATCTCTTCAATCTTTACTACTTTTTTATGCAAAATTAATCGTCCCTTTTTTGTGGTGAATATACTGATTGAATGTTTGCAGAATAGGAGATTTCCTTATATGAAATTGAAGCATATTTATGTTATTTAATTCTATTGAATTTTTATTGT
>JAVXFZ010000027.1:0-34895 GCA_036657595.1 Odoribacter sp.
AAATGGTGTCCCCATTGCCGAAAGATGTTTCCGATTGTTGAAAAATTGGAAAATATATAATCCGCAAATCAATTTGTGCACATTAAAAAAACAAAATGTGCACAAATTTTAAATTTTCGTATTACAACTACTTCTGGTTATGTTTGATTATAAAAGGTATTTCTCAACATTCAGAACAAACTTCCCACTTCCGTTGTCAACAGTTTCATAAGTACTGCCTTCTCCGCCAAAATCCCTAAATACCCTGTTCTCCCTGCATAAATATTTTTTCCCGTCAATTGTCTTATAATAAGATATTTCAATATTACCCTGAAAAATACCGGCTACGTTACTTGGATTAAATTCATAGGTCGCCGGGCAAAATGCACCTGATTCTATTGATCTAATATATACAGAAGGTAAACGACCATATTTCAACTCGTTGCATAAATCACTCCATCTTGAATGCATTTTAGTCCAGTTTGTTTGAGACATAAAGTTATCGGGAGCAGTTATAAAACCATCATTATTATCATACAAAAAAAGAGTCTTACTGAAGGTGAATCCATTAGAAAAAATCGATACTGCTTTTTGTTGATTCTGCATAAAACAAGTCATTCGGAATGAATCACCTCCAAGTGTTCCAGCAATTTCCGCATCGTTCACAAAAAAATCAACAGTGAATATTTTCATTCCTTGATCATTTTCATATAAAAATTTATCAACATAGCCAAATGTGTCAGCTTGTTGCATTTTTTTTAATCGAATAATGATTGGTATATCTACATCAAACGTTTCAAATTGATTAGCTACGTCGTCTTTAAATATTTGTGTAGAAAGTCCGCCTTCCGGTGTCATAAGGTCAAGATTCAAGACAAAGCTATTGAACTCTTTTTTTAATGGAATTTTTTGGATGGTAGTTTCCATTACTGAACCGTGACCTCCAAATCCACCGCCGCTACTTAATAAAAACTTACGATCCTCAATCCACAACTGTTGATTTTTAACGTGTTCAATCCTGATAACACCGTCGTATGTTCCATTAGTATTCGGAGCAAGATAATACGAGGCAGGAATAAATACATCCGTATTATTTGTTTTAAGATACACAGATGGAGTTAGTTTATTTTTTAGTGCGGTGAGAAATGCAGTCCAATTCAATTCCTTGGTATACATCCCATCATCTCTGTCGGCTAATGAAATTAAATTATCTCCATTTTCTACGATAAAAATTGTTTTATCTACATCATTTATAAAATCATTCAATGAAACAATAATCCGAGCATCTGATTTACTGATCAATAACTCATATTTATGCAGCATATTGTCGTATGCATCAAGAACATCCAATGCTTTTCCAAATTTATATTCTATAGAATTCCTTTCATTTTGATAAATTCTCGCAGGAACCAGTACACTCCTGCTTTCAGCTACTACACCTACTTCATAGGAAGTTTTCCAAATATAATTGGCATACACAGGCTTCTTAAAAAAACTCCCATCATCTATGAATGGTTGTACAAATTTTTTAATTGTCTCAACAGGATCAACAACAGGATCGGTGAAATCAACAGGAATAATGATAGCTCCCTGAGTCAATAACTCCTCTTTAGTGGCGTAGGTTATATTGGGATTGGAAGCAAGATTATTGAGCTTATTTTGCTCTTCTTCCGTTTTGTGGACAGTGCTATCATCTTTGTGTAGTGTCAAGTCTTTGGAAAGATTATCCAATGCGATAGATTCTGCCTTGTTGTTGAGCGTAGTTTCCAATCCTTCGATTGAACTTGTTTGGATTTTTTCGGACTTATGCCAATAAGAATCCATCCAGGCGGCAAACTGGGATTCCAGTGGTTTGAATCCTCGCTTAAACCAGCCTTTAAGTGTATTTTTATCGATAATATTTGTTATCATAGCAGTAATATTTAGATTTTAATAAGGAATGCAAGTACATAGTAAGGGGGACGAATGTCGAAGGGGGCAGCAGCTCCGTCACTGGAGGTGTATCCCTGGTACCACGCAGTTCCTCCTTCTGTTGTAAGGCAGGAACTGGAACTCTGCTGGTTGATACTACCCTGTTTTTTAAAGGACCAGTCCTTGTCGTCTGCCATTCCGTTTAGATGCTTGTGGGGAGGAGTATTTTCTTCTTTTAGTGATATTTGTCTGTTTCCACCGGTATTTTTAATTTTATTGTAATCGGCATCATCACGGTTGTAACCGACAATGAATCGTCCCCTCAAATCGGGAACCTTGTTTCCATCTTTCAAAGTCCGTCCATCACACAGGCACCATCCCGATGGGATTGCCAGTTCTTCACCTCCCCACATCACAATTATTCCTTTCGGAATACTTCCCGCTTGAATTTTTGCGATCTCATCATCCACATATTTCACCGTTGCTTTCACTTCTTCCAATTTTTGATTGGTTTTCAATGGTAGGAAATCCATCCACGGATAATAATTCGCACCCGTTCCGGTTGCAAACTTAGCCTTTCTAATCACCCGTGCATTTTCAAATGTCAATCCATTAGCAGAAACGGATTCTACTGTTTCAACGATCGTAATTGTGTCCACCTTATTCCCGCCATCAAATGGCATTATCTCCCCATCTAATACAATGATACCGGATGAAACGGTATTACCGGTTGTAACACATCCTGATAGGATATATCTATTTCCACCTATCAGAGCTAATTGCGCCGATGCCATAATCATATTCTGCATAAAGGTTAACGCCTCTGTCGACAGTGGGAACCTGTCTTTTGCTTCAAAATTTTGTTTATTCATAGCTGATCATATATTTCTTGCTTAATAATTTATATTCATTGATGTAATTACGAAGTCTATTGTTTAGATTTTCTTCATCCTTCGTCCAGGGGACGGATACATAGAAAAAAGCGGTATTACTAATGATTAAAGATTCGTTATAAACTATTACTCCCGAATGGTCAATCAATAACTGATAGGCTTCACCTTCATCCATTGCAAATACCCAATCTCCTTCCTGAATACCATCCGTAACAGTAATTCTTCGCTGTTCCGGATCGAGTTCATCATTCAATAATCCCCGAAGATAACACACCTGTCCGTTCCGCTTCAAGCGTAACAGATGAACCTCCCTGTTTTTGATAAAACGGATATACAGTTCCGAAACACTGAATGTCAGGGCGTTGAGAAAGGCAAACAATCGCGGTTGCCTTAAGAAGGTTGGCAGTAATAATAACACCAACCGTTTATAATCAATCTGAAACAGTTTCATAAGCCTCCGCATTTATTCCTAACGTTTCTTTATCTACCCGGAAATAACCACTCTCAGGTACCCACCTCGCGGGTATTATCTCTCCGTCATGAGTAGCTTTCTTCAGATCCACCAATACAACTCCGTCCAGTTGCAACAACTCCGCAATCAGGGCAGAATTACGATATTCGCCGTTGAACGGAAGGTTTTCAACGAACGAAGCAATCGTGTTGTGCACAACCTGTCCCGTTCCATCCAACCTGTTCAGGTTGTTATCGAACACCATCGGATTATAATAAACTTTGATATTGATGTCAAACAGGTTTGCCGGAGCATTCACTACCTCCAATTTCACTCCGGCATCTTTCACCTCTTTGAAGTAAGCATTCAGGGCATTTTCTTGTTCCAGCGTTAATTGAGATCTGGCTCCTTTGTTTCCCGTTGCCACCTTCACATACACAATCGCCGCCTTCTCTACAACGGCAGCATATTTTACTACCTGCTGTTCGCGTATCTGTTCATCGGTCAATGTGGAATTATCGTACTGGTCAGTGTCTGCAATAAGGCTTTTGCCAAACTGAAACGCCTTTGCCTTGTTGGCATACCATCGGAGCGAATGAGGCTTGAGTTCGTTGATCAGTTCCGTGACTTCCTGCCGGTGGCGGTCAAACAATTTTTCCAGCGTCCATATACACGTCGCTACAACGTAAAACAGGATACTTTCCAAACTTACTTTGCTGAACTGATCTTCAAAATTCTTTTCCGGATTGAGTCCATACAATGCCATTATCGTTTCGTTACCGATAAAAACTTCTGTCATCTCTTTTTTTATTTCTGCAATTGTCCGTGCCATAATTAACTTATTATATAATCTATTTCTATTCCCCAGAATTCGATACCTTCCAATATTTCGTCAGTAGAAATACCGGTCGCCGGAACTATATCATTGTAATTATACTGCCTGACAACTTGCCTGTCCTGTATTTCAATACCTCCCATTTCAATCACATACCCAGCGGTCAATTCACTCGTTATTGAAACATTGTTTTTTTCAGCCAGTGCGATCAGGTTTTCAATCCCGCCAAAACAAATGATAGCCACATCTATCAGTGTTTGTCTGTCTTTAACATTATATTCTTTCATCGCTTACAATTTCAATGTTGATACCCGTGTCAGTTTTGAAAATCTTCCCTGTGTTAATCCGCATCGCCATAAGCATATCTTTGAGTCGACCTATATAGAACACATCCGACAAACCATTGATCATCCTGTCAATCTCACCACCAATGAGCGGAACCTCTTTAAATTCCCCCCTGTTTGCCCGGAGCACCCGTTCTGCAATCTCCCCCTCACAAGCTCCTACACGCAATCCCGATATTATTATTCCTAATCCGTTTTTTTTTATTAAAATATCTAATTCCTCCTGATCGTCTAACAATATTCCTTTCATAACAGTAACGTATTAATTTTTACTTCTATCGATGCAAAATCCGCTACATTCACAGGAGGAACAGGACCCGCTTGTGTCACCACCGTCATAGCAGAGAGTGCCTTGGTTAAATCTGTTAAAGCATCTTTCAAGCTGTAAAGGCTATTCTTGATCATTAATTTCCCGGAAGTCATTTCCACACTCAACCCGCTGTTACTTATAGAAACCTTTTGCCCGTCCAATTCAATGCCGCATCCCGATTGATCGATATCAACCGTGCATCCGCCTATTTTCACCTCTACTGATTCAATCTGATCCGTCAGCACGACACATCCGGTGTTTCTGTCCAGGAATGCAACTGCCACATAACTCCCTGTGACCGGAAGGATCAGCAGTCCCGTTTTACCCGATTGGTTTGCCTGCAGGTTTACACCCAATATCGGCGCGGAACCATCCAATGGGCTTACATCGCAGGTCCTTTTCACGGCATCCACGGCATCCACAATAGCCAATTTTAGGTATAATTCCTCGTTCTTTTCCGCCAGTCGCTGTATGGCTTTTCTAATATCACTCATAACTTTCTGTCTAATTCAATGGTTTGCCGGTATCCGTTTTCGCCAAATTCAATCTCCACCTTTTTCACGCTGTATAAACCTTTCGGCGATTCATCTGCTTCCACATATATATGGTCGCCTTTATCCACTTCCGGGACACCGAATGTTTTTATACTCCCGGTTAATCCGTCGCTTTTCAACACTTCCAGTTCCTGTTTCGCCCAGCTCTCCAGCTCTTTTTTATCCACATTACATTTAAAAATGCTCCGTACTTCACCGTCATCATCACCAACTGTCACCTCTGTCCGTTTGTTGTCCGAGCGCAACGAAGTCGCTTTTACTTTCAGTTTTATATCTTCTGCCCGTCGGAATTCCGTATTGTTTTCAATGACGTTTAAACCGGATTTAAAGAATGTTTTTTTACCATTTAAAGCAGGAAAAAATAAGCCGCAATAAAGTATCGGTTTCCCGTCCGTCAGTTTAAAGAAACTCCGGATTCCGTTTTCTTTCAAATTATCCAGCACTTCGGCAACCGTATTTACGGTGATCCTGTACTGACCGATATTCTGCTCTCCGAAAACTTTGTAATCCACCTCTGGAGGCAGGATGTCTTTTAACAATTTATCGATGGTAACGCTTGTGTAGGACAGTTTTTTGACGGCTGTTTTTTTCAGCATCCACATCGAATCTTCACAATTGATTTCAACCGGTATTTTTGTACCCACCGTCCGGATGTATCCCAGAAAACGGGTTTTCAGCTCTTCGTCGTATCCCAGTTCTACTGAAACGGCATCACCCCGTTTAAGCGGGACACCAGCTTCGTTTGCCCAGGTAATTTTTTTCGGCAGCCGGATCGTACAGGTATCCGTCAGTGTTTCGCTGTCGAGTGAGATTTCGCATCCGGCAATCCGCTCGAAAATCCATGTTTTCGTACCTTTTATTGTTATTTTGCACTTTAACTGAAACATTTTTCTTATATTTACGAAATGAAACCACTGTTTATCATACTAATTACTGCTCTGCTTTGCGCGTCTGCTAAACCAATTACGGACTGCAAATGTGCCGGGAAGCCGCTTTACGGCCGGGTGAAGATTGTGGAACATCATGCCGACTTTGATGTCCAGGTGGTAGAGCATCATGCTGACCTTCATGTAAAAAAGGTTACTACAGATTCCCGCACCTGTGGCGAGTGGCGTTTTGTCACCGATCATCCCGATTTCACGATCCGTATTGTCAAAGATCATCCGGACTTTAAAATCCGTTATGTGGAACACCATCCCGGGAAACCTTAAGCAAACCCACCCGGGCTTAGAACTCTTCATTCCGGATCATATAATCCACATCACTGACTGCTTCAATCTGTATTCCCTGCCGGTTACTGTATGTCTGCTGTGACAGGCTGAATGAGGTGATAGCCATTTTGGTAATTCCAAAAACATCCCGAAGAAAATCGCTCGACACTTCAATGCTATCCGGGATTGTGCACATTTCTACTAATGCCCTCACCGTGTCTTCAGGATACTCATCCACTATCCGTCCGCTACTATCCGTCGCCACAATTCCGCAGGCTACGCTGATCACATAGTCGCCGTTGCTGACAAATTCTTTCACCGTACCCTGCAAGCCGTTGATGGCCGTTTTTACAATGTTCCGGCTTTGTGATACATTAACCAGCACATCCTGCATAAAAATGCTTCCGCCTTTGGCTTCATCGTGATACAGGCACATAGACGTTTCCACATACTTCCCGCTCCATACCAGTGGGGTCATCAGCATATTCCCGGGGGTGGGTTTCAGCTCAGGATTCGGGAATTGTATCTTTCCAGGATTCGGTTGCAATGCCTTCCCTTTGCGGTAAAGGAGTGGCTTCAACATTTGATTGGCGATGCCGGTAGCAACAAACTGCGCACTGATGACACTCATATTATAATTCTTTCCCATCGTTTTAAAGCCCCACGGTATTAAGATCGTTTACTGCTGACACCAAAGCCTCCGCTACGGCTGTTTTCACCCGTCCCATATCGTTACCGATATTGGCGGTGTGAATTTCAAAGTGTTCAATCAGACTACCGATATGTGTGTTGATGTTTCGGATTTTACTTTCACCTCCGCCGCCTCCAATGCTGCCAATTCCGTCCGAAATCGGATTGCCGTCCGGATTGCCATCGCCGGGTGTTATACCTTCGGGTGGAGTTCCGCCAGGAGGTTGTTCAATATAGTCGTCTATACTCACTCTGGCTGCTTTGGCTTTATCTCGGCGGGTGCGGTATTCTTCCAGGGTCATTCCCCGCTTTTCGGCTTCCCCCTGGTCTGCCCGGTCGGTTTCGATCTGATCTTCCTCTCCCGTCAGGTTAAACCCCTTGCGTAAGTTTTTGATGGATTCCACTCCGGAAGCGGCATATTTGCCAATACCCGGAATCTTTGCAACCAATTCTAAGATGGATTGTATGGGTTTGAGAAAAAAATCCAGCAATACGATCCCAATTCGTTTGATTGCTCCCAGTATTCCGTCTGCCTGAAAAACCTCTACAATCGACTGCCAGTTTCTTTTCAGGCTGATAAAAGCAGTGACCAACCAACCGATAGGGCCGAGGAAGGCGAGTACGTATTTCCCCCATGAGTCAAATTTGACACAGGCGGTAACGATCAGCCCAATTAGGGCTGCAATCCATCCGATAATAGGAATGCTTTTGATAGCTACCCCCACGGCCCGGCAGGCCGAAACAGCGGTCAGTTTAAACACGCCGAAGCTGGCAGAGGCTGTTGCCGAAAATCCTGCAGAGGCGGCACCTCCGGTAAACAGGGAAGCGATCAATGCCCCAATACCTTTGATGCCTGCCCACACGCCGCGTGTTCCAAAATCAAGCACCGCCATACCCGCCCGGATCATGTTTTGTTTGAATCCAAGCGAAGTGAGCGATGCCGCCTGCATGTCTGCCCGCATGAAAAGCATCTGGTAGTGGAAGGTTTTAAAAGCGGAGGTACTTTGGAGGGTTTTGTACAGGGGACCCAGTTTGGAGTAGAGAGAAATACAACCAAGGGTAATCCCCTTAAGCAATGGATATAAGCGAGCAAGCGGTGTCAACATACCTAATACAACTTGCAAAAAAGGTAGAAAAGAACCGGTTAGATTGAATGCTATAATTTTTAAATCATCCATTTTGGCACGAATCCGGCTCATCTTCTCATTATAGCTCTCCATAACAACATCCGCCTGTTCAAAAGCCGTATTCGTTCCCTGAATGGCTTTGTTGTAACTGTCCATCTGATCAATCCCGGAGAGGAGTGCAAGAGCTGCATTGTTGTTTTCCTTGCCGAAAAGCTTTGTCACCAATGCGCTGTCGCCCATAATTCGTTGAAGCGGTCGCAGACGTTCGGATAGCGACAGGGATTGATTGGTCAGCGTTTTCATATCGACCCCGGCTGCCTGCAACTCTTCCTGTACATCTTTTGGCAGGAATCGCCCCTGCGCCAGCGTTGCCATCACATTACGCAAGGAGATCCCACCTTCGCTGCCTTTCTTCCCGGCCTTGTCCAACACCTGGATGGCGGCGTTGGTTTCCGAGAACGACACCCCTGCCATTTTCGCCGCCATACCGCATTGCTCCAGTGCAGCTTTGATCACCGGGAGTTCCGATGAACCTTCTTTGGCTGCGGCAGCCATGATGTTCATCATGTTTGCCATCTCTTTGGATGCTGCAATCGGATTGGTGAGCGATACCTGAAACTGGTTCATCGCCGTGGCCAATACTTCGGTTGCTGCCACCGTATTCCCACCCATTGTTTTGGACAGGACAGCCACATTTTCGCCCATTGTTTTCAGGGCAGCCGGGGTTTTGGCTATTTCAGGCCCTAACTGCGACAGGATGAGTTTGTAGGATTCCACCCCCTGGACTGCGCTGCCTCCGAATGTTTTTGCCATGCTCCGGGCTGAATCTTCTATTCTTTTCAGTCCTTCGCCCGTCTCTCCGGTGATGGCAGAGAGGTCGGCAAGCGAGGCATTCAGGTCGGCTCCGGGTTGAATACCTCTGTTTATTCCGTCCACTAATTTTCCAATCCACTCAGAAGCTTGGTTAAAAACAGCCATTTTACCTTCAAATGTCTGAAATATATTAACGCTTTTACTTACCTGCTGATTCATTAAGGATACATTATCTGCAATCCCCTGAACGGTATTAATGGCATTTCCACCAACATTTATAATATAATTATATGTCATTCTGATTCATTTTTTATATCTTTGCTAAAAATCAGGTTATGGAAACTATTTTTACTTTTTTCGGGCAAACTTTAACCATCATTATTATAGTCTTATCTATAATAGCTCCGTTTTGGTTTTTTTATCGATTAATCAAGCAGGACTTCTTTGGAAAAAACAATAAAGACACCGACATCACCACAACAAACATCACCATTAACATCATTCCTGAAAAAGAAAGTTGACTTTATCTTTGCTAAAAATCAGGTTATGGAAGCTATTTACACCTTTTTCGGACACGCTTTAGCTTATATTATTGTTATAGGATTAATATTGGCGGCGTTTGCGTTTATAGTTCAATTGATAAAAGAAGAATGGTTTCCTGATAAAAACACCTTCAACATCACCATCAACATCACCGACGACTCAGAATCTGATCAGGATACGAAAAAATCCTAACCCTCTTTTCCGCCAAACAATCCCACTGCCATTTTTGCCAGGTTCCGAAGTCTGTTTTGCTCTATCCATACCGCCTCACAAAACAACTGTGCCCAACGTTCTTTGCTCAATTTTCCCGGTTCTATGCCGAAATTGGCACGGATCAGGGCGTTCCCTTTCGGAAGATCATCTTCATCCTCTTCCGTGCTGATGCGAAACGCCCCTACCAGTTTTTTAACGTTGCAATGCCGACATTCATCATTTCATTCAAAATACCGATAGCGGCCATTTTAATGATAGCATCCTCTTTCATCATCTCATCACCGCCCAGCCAGCAGTTATCAAACAGCACATTGGATGCCTTGATTTCATCTGTTTTTGCCATTTTTGTCACAGCACTGATCGTGTTCATATCCGGTCGGTGGAATACTCCCGTGTAGACATCTTCACCGTCCGTGACGGTGACGCTGCTTACCCTTCGGTATTTTGCTTTCCACATCGCCAGTATTTCCTGAGTTACGCTTGCCGGGAGAGTCGTTTCCTGTAATTCTTCTTTTGTTTCTTCTTTTTCCATTATTTTATTATTTGAGATCAGGGACTATGGTTTAATCCCTGATCTTGTTTTAAATCAAATTACTTCCAAATGATTCGTGACACAACCAGTTCCAGTTCCACTTCCTGTTTGGTATCGCCCTCTTTCCAGGCACGCTTGTTTGCCTTAAACTGGCAATCCTTGATCACATGGTTTACGATTTGTCCGTTTGCGGGCAAATAACAAACTACGATGTCAAAGGGGGCAATGTCCTGAATGCGCCCGTTCAATGCTTGCGCCTGTATCGCTTCGACCTCCTGCATAAACAGGGTGATCTTTGCCGACGGAGTGATCCGCCCTTTACTGCGCGACACCGGATAACGACCGGCACCGTAGTTGTTCATCACCTCCTGGTCTTCGCCATACTCAATCGCTGTAATTCCGGTCACAGGTACGCCGGCAATGTTGGTTACGATGGATCCCCAATCGTAGGCCAATCCGTTTATTAATGGTATTCCGTTCATATTCATTATATAAAATAATTTTAATGGTTTTAAAATGAATGCGCCAACAGGCTTACTTCAATTTTGTGGTAAAACCGATTTTTACTTTCACTTTTCGCATCACACCCACCTGCACTTTGAGGATAATAAACTCAACGGTCGAAGTGGTCAGTACATTCTGGTTTGGATCAATTTTCACAAGGTATCCGCTCAATTCTCCCGCCTTTTCCATATCTTCCAATTGTTTGCCGGCAAGTTGCTCGAGGAACGTAACGGTATCCGGACTAATCTTTCCGGTTTCCGCGTCGATACTCAGCGAACCACCCAGATAGGGAAGAATATAGGTACGGATGCCTCGCACTGCCTTGTCCATTGTCCGCACCGCTTCCAGATAAGCGTAGTCGCTTTGAGCTTCATCCATTGTGTGACTGTCGTTCATATAGGTTCCTGAAAGTCCGTTATAGGTAATCAGGAACAAAAAACGCTTGGCATCCAGTTCATCAATCACTGCCCGATCTAAATCTCTCAGCAGTGTTCCGTCAGCAAATGCTGCCAGGTCTATACCTGTCGGGAATTTCTGTACCCACCCGATACTTTCATGTACGGCAGCTTTGGATACGATACCCAGAACAACCCCGATGCAAGTAACCGACTTCTTTCCGGTATTTTCGGCCGATGTATATAGTTCGGCACCCACGCCGCAACCAGCTTGTCCGATCACTACCGATACATTCTTTTTACCACTACCGCCCATTTTTGTCAGAGCGGAAATGTTTTCAATTTTACAGGAATAAAGCAATGACAGCGGAGCATCCTGTGCTTCGAGAATATCCGCAACACCCTGCAATGTGGTCAGATCGTCTGCCGCCAACTTCTGTTCCGGAACATAAACCGCCAGTTGACGGAGTTTACCTTCTGCAAAGTTTTGCATCTGTTTTACTTCTGCAAAATCATAAGCAGATGCTGGAGTGGCAAAAATACCGAGATACAACACGATGGACGGGTTGATACGGAAAATCTCACTCAGGTGGTAATGTAATACTTTTATTTGCCAGGCAGTGTTCGTTGCGGTAATACCCAATAACTCCGCCCGCTCAATAGTCGAAACGGCAATGATCCGTCTGGTTGTTGAAAATCCATCGGTGCCCTGCGCTGCTGTCGGAAGCGAAGCGTCCGGCATATAGGTCATAAAACCACTGATATGGTCCTCACCGGGTAATGCTTTGACAACACCTCCCTGACCACGTATAAATTCAATTTTATTCATTTTTTTGTCTGTTTTTTTGTTCTTTCAATTTCGTCTCGGGTTACTTGCCGGCAGTCACTGTTTTGGCAGTTAAAATACACCTTTCCGGTTTGTTTATCTACCCAAACGACCGATATCCCGAAATTGTCGAATACCAACCGGATCGATTGTTTTAAATGGAAGTTCATAACATATTTCTTTTAATAGCTGACACAACAGCTCCCAATATCATTCCAACAATGATATAACTTATCGCGGTTTTAATCCTGTCCCACCAGCTATGTGGTTTTTCCGATAACGTATCCTGTTGGCTAAGTTCCTGCCGGAGCCGGTAGATTTCTCTGTTCCGGCTTTCTGCTAAAATCTGCAGGCTGTCGCAGGTGGCGGTAACAACAATCAGGCTATCGCGATACTCTACCCTGATGGCAGCCTGACCGCTTTGTTCCTGAAACATCATCCTGGGCTGCAACTCCGTCACCTCCTTCGCCGTTAGGCGGAGGGATACCCGAGACTCTGGAACCTTCACCTGAGTCACAGTTGTAATGATCCGCTCCCTCACGCTGTCGGTCACGTGGTTTTGGGTTGTTTGCGTGATAACCTTTTGCCCGCCGCAGCTCCACATCAACAGGGCAATTAGCAAGGTAACGGCAAACATTGCGCTTCTCGATGGCCCGTCGGATATATCCCAATTCATTGTATAATTTTTGTATATCATCACTTTGTCTGTTTAATGTGTCTAATAAGTTTTCGTAGGCATCATTTGCCGACCGGTTGTCTTCAATCTTACTTCGTTTCCGCCCGGCAAACCAGGAAACAAGCGCACAAACGAAACCGGAGGGTAATCCCCATTGCACAAGTGCCATCCAATCCATATTCTTTCTTTTTCTTTAATATACCTCCGGAGACCGGCGTGTCGCCGGGTACTTATATTGCTTTACTTCTTTGTGTGTGGGCTTTATATCTCTCCAGTGTATAGCCGGTTAACTAAAATATAACTCCGCTTCGTCCGCCCGTCGTTTTGCTAATCCTTCCAGGCATTGTCCGCCTGCGTTCACCCATTTGCCGAACTCCGCCCGAATGCTCCGATCGTCTGGATTTGCGAGGGCTTTGCGGCACAGGGTGGAAGTATTAAAATTACGGGTACCAACATTGAATGTGAAACTTACCAACGCGTCAAACTGATTTTGAGTGAAAGGCCGGGAGGCCCGGATGGCGGCGGACGCTACCGCCCGCTCTGCCCATCCGATATCCCCGCGAAGTAACCTGTCGGCTTCACTACTCGTTATCACCATCCCCATACGTGCCGTACTGGTGTGTCCGTAGCCAATTGTCACCACTCCTGCCGGGCATTTATAAGCCTCCAGCCTTAATCCCTCCAGCCGTTTAATCAGCCTCAAACCTTTTTCGCTCGTTCTCATCACTTATCCTTTTTAGGCTTCCTACATGGTCTGGATTACCGGAATCTCAATGGTCTCTTTTGTGTCGTTCGACAGCTTCAGAGTGAACTTACCACTCCGTTCGGTTGTGCCTGTATTTCCGGTCGCCGTGATGGTTACAATGTTGCCCACTTTTGTGGCATTGAACCCCTCCGCTTTGCCACTCACAGTGTAATCACAACACGCCGTTACGGTCACTGTTTTACTCTCACCGGCTTTCACGAATGCCAGTTCGGTCGGAGTTACGGAAAAATCGGCGCGTTCGTCATACAGCACCACCTCTTCGCCGAATGCGATGTTGGTATCGGCTTTCATCAGCATTTTGAAGAAGTATTTTTCGCCGGCATTCGTCAGTCGTTCAATCTTTACAGCTTCAAAATCGTTGACCATACTGACCCCTGCCCAAAGGTTGGTAGACAAGTCCATACCACAGATCGTAGCTACGATCACGCCTTCCGGCCAGGCTGCCAAGTCCTCAATCGGGATGCTTTTGAATTTTTTGGTGTTTATTGTGGTCACGTCACCACCTTTTACCGTCTGATCTGACAGTTCGTCGTCATACTTGTCGAAATCTTCTACGCTCATCAGGATTTTTAGACCCTGAGATTTGCGCACGGCTTTCGGAATTTTAGCGTAGATCGCTCGGAGTTTTGATTTCATCGTACCACATTGCGAGGTTACGCGGATCACATCCTTATCCGCCATAATACGGGTTAGGATACCGTTGAAAAACTGTGTATCTCCTGTGCCCTGCACTCCATTGATAAAGTGGTCACCCAGTTCAAAATTGACCACTTTTGCCAATTCCGCTAATAGGGTGTTTTGCACGTTGGAGGGAAGCTCTCGGAACACTAACTCGCCTTTCGGCTGCCATTCTTTCCAGATGCGCTCGAAACTCCGGGGATTAAACGTAGTAAATGCCATAAACTCCTGCGGTTCCAACACGCGTTCGTCGTATTTGAAATCGCCTTTACTGTCAGCCTCTGCCGGTTGCTCTTTACGCTTCTGCAGCATCTTCCCGGTTTGCAGGCGGGGAATGTAAAATTTGTCCGAAACGTTCGGTTCCAGGCGGATCAGCCCGCGACCAACCATTTCATTTTCTGTCGTTGCTTTTACCAGCAGTTTGGCTAAAACCTCACCACTATAAGCACTTTTTATTTCTATAGCCATCTCTTTTTCTGTTTAAATTATTTACGATTCTTTTCAATTTCGGAAAAACGTTCCGCCCATGGGTCGGATTGGCGGCTACCTCCCCCCTCACTGAGTTCCTTCACTTCCGGCTTTGCGTCAAGGATTTTTTTTGTCCGCTCAAAATCCTTTTCGGCCAGTGCCAGGTAATCTTCCCGGTCGGAAGCCGTTATTTTGCGATTTTTAACGGCATCGTCCACCAGTGCGATCACGGTTGCCTTTGCGTCCGCGACTTCTTTGTCGGTATACACCTTTAGTTTTTCCTCCAGCTGCGTTTTGTCGGTCCGAAGGGTGGTTACTTCTCTGTCTGCGCTTTTCAGCCGGACAATCTCTGCGATTATGGCTTTTTCGTCGGCCTCTTTCAGGTCCAACGCTGCCAAAGCATCATCTTTAAAATTCATATCATCTGCATTTTTTAATATTGGTAATAAGAAATTATCTACGCCATCGGCAAAACTCATTTCCCGGTTGGTAGCTTCGTCAAACAAACGGACAGAATTTTTATTGGCCGGGATATCCACGATTGAAACCTCCCTCAGACGGCTTTCCATAATGGTTGGGCGGCTTTGTCCCTGAACAATCACCGTTGAATCGTCGCTGGTGGTGACAACGGAAATACTGATACTGCAAGCATTAATGATTTTTTGCTCCACTTTGCTCGCAATCTTCTGCGCGAACTCATCTTTTTCGTCAAAAACAGCATCCCCATAAAGTTTACCGTTTTCCACTCTCAGATTTTCCCACCTTCCGATCGGAAGTACCTGATCATCCTTATCACTCCATGCCCGGATGTGATTCCACAACATTAGTGGATTTTTAAGAAAATCATCTGTTCGGATGCCGGCGGTTAGCACCCGAGTTCCGTAACAATTTACGCTTTCATCGCTCAGTAAAAATGTATATGCCATCGTTCTTCAATTTCGTTTGTTATGCGCTTTTCCCGCGCTTCGATGATGCAAGAGTACAAGTAAAAAAATACCTCCGCAACTAAGTTTCCAACCCTTAGAGACTTTACTCCAACCGTTCCAGACTAATTAGTTATCAAACTCTAAAACCGTCATTTTTGCAATAAAAAAGTACGCACGATGGCTAAAAATGACAATAAACGGATGGTTGCTCACCATTATTATGTCGAAAAACGGATGGATGCAAAAGATGTAGCTGCCCTATTGGGGGTTGTTCCGAAAACAGTGGGCGAATGGGTGAAGAAATACAACTGGAAAGAAGAACGGGAAGCCCGTGCCATCGCGCCGGGGAAACGGACTGAAAATGTAGAACAAATTATCTCATCCCTGGCATCGGAACGCATCGCGTTGGAAAAACAGATTACGGAACTGGAGACAAAGAAGAGCCCGGATATAAACCAAATCAAGGAATTACGCCTGCAAATGTACCGTATCGACACAACGGTATCCGGGTGGAGCAAAGCAAGA
Organism: Odoribacter sp.; assembly: GCA_036657595.1. Lineage (GTDB taxonomy): Bacteria > Bacteroidota > Bacteroidia > Bacteroidales > Marinifilaceae > Odoribacter. The sequence goes on from JAVXFZ010000027.1 coordinate 16,171, forward strand.
AAAGAGTCGGACAAAGATGCCAAAGTACCAGTCACGACCTATTTGCAGGTAATGGACAACGTTTTTAAAGCCCTGTATCAGTACGATTATAAATTATTCCTGCAAACGGTGGACTTTCAGGACACGCACGTGCGCGAAATTTCAAACCGATAAGCCATGGCACTAAAACAACTTGAAAAAGAGGCAAGGGATCGGTATTTGGAACGGTTGCAACTCATCCGGCTGGGTGCGGTCGTCAATCCTTTTGAAACGCCGGAAGAAAAAGCCGCCGTGATTGAACGAAGTAAAAAAGAGGTCGCTTTTTTCGTCAAAACATTCCTGCCACACATGGCTGATTGTGACAGCGCGGATTTTCAAATCAGACTGGCGAACAGGGTTGCGAAAAATGTGACCTGCCGGGAACTGGTACGCTGGGGGCGTGGGTTGGCAAAATCGGTATGGTGTGACCTGATCATCCCCTTGTGGCTTTGGGTACGGGGAGAAGACATTTATATCGTCATTGTCGGTAATAATAAAGATAAAGCGATCCTTTTACTGTCAGATTTGCAGGCTGAATTTGAAGCAAATCAGACGCTGATACATTATTTTGGGGAACAACAACTTCGGGGTTCGTGGGAAAAAGGCAATTTTCAGACCAAAGACAATCGGTTCCGGGGAAAAGCTATCGGTATGGGGGAATCTCCACGTGGATTGCGTATCGGCGCGGTACGTCCGAACTATGTCGTCCCGGACGATCTTGAAGATGCCGAAACAGTAAAAAATCCAAAACGACAGGATGAGATCATTACATGGATTGAGGGCGCGCTACTGAAAACAATGGACGGTCCGGTACGGCGGTATCTACATCCGAATAACGATTTTGCGCCCCGGACAATTCAAAACCAACTGGAAAAACGCCATCCAAAATGGCATGTGGATTTAGTCAAGGCATACGATAAAGTGACCTACAAACCCGCCTGGTCACAGAAGTACAGCGACACTTATTACAAGGAGATCGAAGAAGATGGAATCCTATCGGCTTATGCGGAATACCTCCACGAGCCGGTGGTTGAAGGTAAAGTGTTTACCCACGACCTGATCCAGTGGGGAAAGTTGCCACGTCTGAACACGTTTAAAATGATTGCAGCACACTGGGATGTGGCCTACTCCGGAAAAAATGACTACAACGCTGTTTCGGTGTTTGGACTCCACGGCATCAATTTCTGGAAGATTAAGGCTTTCTGCAGACAGTGCAAAATGGAAGATGCCGTCCGGTTTATGTACGACTATGAAGCAACTCTCCCAGCGGGCATTATCATTCAGTGGCGGGTGGAAGCCCAGTTTTGGAACGATCCGGTAAAAGCGGCCATCAAACAGGTATGCGCCGAACGGGGGCGGTGGCTGAACATAGCGATTGTTGAAAGGTCCCGATCCAACAAATACAGCCGGATACTGACGATGCACCCTTATTATCAGTCGGCACGGGTGTATTATAATCAGGCGGAAGAAGCTAACAACGATATGCAGGTGGGATTATCACAGCTCTATGCCATCGAGCCGGGATATACCACACACGATGACGACCCAGATGCCGATCAGCAGGTCATTGAATACTTATCTGAATTTGTAAACTACGGAATAAATCAGGGATACGGCATTGAATCGGGGGGCAGTTTCCGCAGTAACAGGATGTGAGCCTCCGGCGGCCGGCGTGTCGCCGGGAAAATACAGGCTGACGCACAAGGTACACAAAGAAGTAAAGCAATATACGCCTCCGGTCGCTGACCGGCCGCCGGAGGATCTAAAAACAAAAGCGATGTTTATAACAAAAAAAGATTTTAAAATGGCCATCCGGGAATACGAACTGGATGAAATCACAGCTAAAGACGACACCTTGGTGGAAATAGCCATTTCTACGGCCATTGGTGAAATGAAACCTTATCTTTTCCGATATGATGTGGACAAAATATTTTCAGCAGAAGGAGATAAGCGAGAATCTTTACTGGTACGCTTTGCCGTAGATATTGCTGTTTTTGAATTAGTGTCTATTGCCCGCCCGGATCAGGATTTAGAGAATCGACGAGCACTTTATAAACGGGCTATCGATTGGCTGAAACAAGTACGCGATGACAGCCTGCCGACAGGATTGCCAGAAGTGAGAGGAGATACGGACGAGTCCGGTAATCCGATTGGTGATGTGATGAGCGGAAGCCAGCCACAACGGAACAATTACTTCTAACCGATTTAAACAACATTTAAATACCATTGAAATGAACAAAAATAAAAACAAACCCAAATCCCAACCAGTGGTGAAAAGTGCGGCTGCCGGCATCGAATTAGTGCCGGTACTGCAAGCCCCGCAACGCGATGGCTTCGATATATCAAAATGGCGATCTGCCATCAAGCGGGCGGAGGACCCGGATATGCCAAGCCGTGTCCTGCTTTACGACATTTACAACGACATCCTGTTGGATAGCCATCTGACGGCGATTACAGACAAACGGTTGGAAAAAGTGATGGGAACTAAACTTGTTTTCACCAATGAAGGAAAGCCGAATGAGGCCATCAATGCACTGATTGAGTCGCCGTGGTTCAGCGATATGCTAAATGATATTTTGTCATCCCGGTTCTGGGGATACACCGCATCGTGGATAGACCTGAGTGGTGGGATGTTTCATAAATACAAACTCTTTAACCGCCGCCACATCGTGCCGGAAAAAGGTTTGTTTTTGGTAAAACAAGAAGATCGCAACGGGGTGGACATCACCGTGCCACCTTATTCTGATTACATCCTGACAGCCGGTAAACCGGATAATTTCGGACTACTCATCAAGGCGGCATCGTGGGTACTGCTGAAACGGGGGGATATATCCGACTGGGCAACGTTTAATGAAATATTTGCAGCACCTATCCGTGTGGGTCATTATCCGGACTTTAACCCGGAAATCAAAAAAGAGATGGCAAAGGCGATCGGACAATCAGGCGCAATGCCATGGTACCTGATCCCGGAAGGAGCAAAATTGGAACTGATCCAAAATGATTCATCCGGTAGTACTTCGGCATACAAGGAACTGGCTGATTTTTGCGACAAGCAACTTTCAAAATTGTTTCTGCATGCCACGATGACACTGGATGCGGAAGGTGGGCAATACAAAGGAGATATCCACGCCGAAAGTGAATCAATCGTTCATCAGTCCGACCGCCGCTATGTATTGAGCGTATTAAATACAAAATTCAAAACCTTGCTGGAAACACACGGTTTTAATCCGGGGGACGGTAAATTCCAGTTTATAGTGGAAGATCACATTTGTATATTGGAGCGTTTTGATATGGATGTACAGATGAATAACATTATTGAGATTCCGCCGGAATATTTTTATGAAAAGTATAATATCCCTCTGCCTGAAGGTGGTCCGGCTCCAGCAAAAAACAAGCAATCGGCGGAAGCGAATTTGCAGCCGACGGTACGAAAACACCGACAGGATCCTGATGAACCGACAACACCAGAAATTCGCCGGAAACGAAAAAACTTTTCCGATTTTTTCGGTTAAGCCCCCTTGTTCCCGGGGGCTTCGCCGAAAGAGTGGATGATCTGTATGATCTGGACTACAGTAATTATGCCGACCTGATTCCGCTGATTTCAGATGATGTTGTTGTGAGTACGCTCCGACGGATTTATAATGAAAACTTTGATCCACAAAATGAAATTGAAGAAAATCTGTTTGATCACACCTGGTCAATCCTGAACGAAGCTACGGATAAAGGGTTCGGAAAAATTGAGTACGGGCATCCTGATTTTGAGTTTCTGCAGGAGGTTAAATATAATAATGCCGTTTTTGCCGCCTTCAAAACACATCGGCAGCAAAATGACCTTTTTGTGCAGCTTACAGACGACAAAGGTGTTCCGAAATCTTTCGCGCAATTTAAAAAAGATTCCGAACCAATTATCGGGCGGTATAACGTCGACTGGTTGCAAACGGAATACAACACCGCCTTGATCCGGGCGCGTACAGCTGTGCAGTTTAAACAATTTGAACGGGAGGCACATATCTACCCGAATCTGAAATGGTTGCCCAGTATGGCGGCTATCCCACGGGAGGGACATAAACCGTTTTATAATAGGGTATGGGCACAATCCGATCCGTTTTGGAGATCACACCGACCGGGGGACGAATGGGGGTGTAAGTGCGGAATCACTTCTACGGACGAACCCGTAACGGATGGGGTGATTTCTACACAGGAGATGCCGGAAGCGTCTCCCGGACTGGATAATAATCCGGCGGAGGACGGAAAACTGTTTAGCGATACCCATCCGTATGTGAAAGATGGTTATGGCTCCTTGAAAAAACGAAGAAAATTGGCAGAACTGACAGCGGATAGCGCGGTGATAAAAGCATGGGCGGAAGAAATTATTGAAACCCGAAAACCAAAGGGTGTAACAAAAGAGGTTGGCACGTTGGATAAAGCAGTTCTAAAGTTCCTGAAAAAAGAAAAGATACATCCGGCAAATCGTCAAATTGTACTGTCGGACAGTGCACTGAACCACATGCTGCGGGATGTGAAAAAGCATCCGTTAGCGCCCGTTGACATTGCCAAAATAAAAGGATATCTGCAAACAGCAGAAACCTATTTTGATGCAGGAAAAAAGAACATACTTTTTATTGTAGACAAAGAGAATGGGAAAAGTCTGAAAATCGTTGTACAACCAAATTACAAATGCAAAATAAATGGAGAAAAGGTTGAAGTGAATTATGTGACTACCAGTGGATATATCGAAACTTATAACAAGGTAGCAAATGGATATAAAAAAATTAAAGTTTGAGGCAATGGCAGAGGACTCGAACCTCGCAATATAATCTCCCGGAGGACATTCCAGCTACCTGATGTTGGCATCATTGCATCAAACCTTATGACAAATGTATAAAATATTAATGATATGGCAAACAAACCATTAAATAATTTACCTGATGATCTCAGACATAAACTCCGGATGATAAATCAGGCTGTAAAGCGGGATATCCCGATCGTGATTGGCAAAACAGCCGTGGATCAATTCCGGGAGAACTTCCGCCTGGAGGGATTCTTAAACGGCGGTCTGCACAAATGGAAGGATGTGAAACGCCGAGATTCCAAATCTCCCTGGTATGGTTTTGAATATAAAGGCGAACACCGGACTTCTTATAAGTTATCCCGGGACCGGAAAACAGGAAAAACAAAAAAGGCTCAGAAACAAAAGTTATTAAATTTTTCCGTCACCGCTACTGTCCGTAAGCCACTTTCCAGTAAGCGGATGGAACTTTATAACAGTTTGCGATACACTGCCGGAGCCGGAATGGTGTCTATCTCTTCCGATAAACCTTATGCACAAGTGCATAATGAGGGGGGCACGATTCAGGTTTTCGGCAAGCATCCAGTAAAACTCCCCGCCCGCCCATTTATGGGACAAAGCAAAGAGTTGGACACTAAAGTCAGCCAGGAGATTGAAAAACAGTTAAACAACATCTTTAATCAGCAATAAAATATGAAAGAAATTATAGAAGCCGTTATGGCAAAACTCAAAATCGGAGTACCGGAGCTTCGCTGGATTGACCTGAATGTCGGACAAATGAATACAGAAAATCCGCCGGTAGACTATCCTTGTGCGCTCGTTGATATTGCCAATATCGACTATTCGTCCGCAGGATGCCGCCGGCAGTTGGGAACCGTTACATTGGAAATCGAACTGTTTTTCGTTGTTCGCGCCCCGGCTAACGTAGCCGCTCCGGAATCTCTCCGAGAGCAAGCTCTGTCACATTTCTACATCGTGCAAAAAGTATATACGGCATTAGAGGGACTGGCAGGAGAGCATTTTACTGGTCTGAATCGTATTTCATCCCGGCGAGATAAAACCTATTATCCGCGGGGCTTTACCATCGTTTTCCGTTGTAGCCTGGAAGATAGGGCTGCAGTGCCCACCTATCAAAAGTTATCAGACGTAAAGCCGGAAATAAAAATGACGTAATCGAACATAAAGGGGGATAATAAAAGCCCCCGGTTTGTTAATAGTTCTCTGACCTACATACTAACAATAAAATGCGCATAACCGCACAACCGAGGGCAATAAAACCTCTCGTTACGGTATGCGCATTCTTTATATGTAGATCAGAGATCACAAATGTAATAACAATTAAAAGAAAACAATATGAAAACACCAATTTCCTACTATGGAGGAAAACAAACAATGCTTAAACACATCTTACCGCTCATTCCACAACACAAACTTTATACAGAAGCATTCTGTGGTGGAGCGGCTGTTTTATTTGCAAAACCACCAGTTATCGCTGAAATTATAAACGATATCAATATGGATGTGACAAACTTTTATTGGATTGCGAAAGTCTATTATGCGGATTTAAAACAGGACATTGATAAAACTCTACACAGTCGGGATATGCACGCCCATGCTGGTCATATACTCCAATATCCGCAATTCTTTACGCCCGTTCAACGAGCATGGGCAGTGTGGGCATTGTGTAAAATGAGTTTTGCCAGTATGATGGATAGTAGTTTTGGATATGATTTTGGTGGCGGAATGCCTAAAAAATTACAGAACGGGAAAGATGATTTTACAGAGCATCTATGCGCTCGGCTACAAAATGTAACGATAGAGAATCGGGATGCACTTAGCGTAATTAAAACTTACGATAGCCCGGAGGCGTTCCATTTTGTTGATCCGCCATATATAAACAGCGACTGTGGACACTACGAGGGAAGTTTTAATGAGCAGAATATGGAAGATTTATTAAAGTTATTAGAAACTATAAAAGGAAAGTTTATGCTCACGATGTTTCCGTTTCCACTAATCGAAGATTATGCCGTTAAAAATAATTGGGTCATTCATCGTGTAGAACGAACTATCAGTGCCAGTAAACAATCCCGCCGAAAGCAGGAAGAGTGGATGGTATGTAATTATTCCAACATGGCGGGAAAGCAAACGACGCTATTTTAAAGCAAAAAAGAGGCTGTCTAAAAAGTAAAAACATCCCCTTGAGAATTGGATATTTGCTTTCAATCTCCAATAGGGATACGAATAAAACGAGGGTGCCAAATGCTTTTTGGACACCCTCTTACTATTCAAATTTGCTTAAATTAAACTTTCTTTACAAAATCGCCGACATTTACATCTTCAAAAAGGACCTCAATATCCCTAAAGCTCTCTTTTATTTCTCTATCGCCCATTAATCTACTAATAGTCGAACGCTCATCCATAACTGTTTTGGTGGTATTTTTCAGAGTTGCCATTTTTTCTTGTACACTACAAACAACCCCTATACCTTTTACAACCTCAAGTTGACCTAAACTTTCTCCGGTGTCCGGATCTGAAATATTTTCACCTAACGCATAAATCAAAAAACGCTCACCATTTCTCACTCCCGCTTCTTTACCTCCATTTATAACAATCGTTGTTGATCTATTTACTACTTTTATTACTTTTAAATCCATTATATGACCTAATTAATAAGTTTGATTTTATTTTTTCTACATCAATTTCATTATCAACAATTTCTGTCATCCAAACCTGTGTCAAGTTATTTGCCTGTATATTAATAACCTCACCAGAACCAAGATATTTTTCAAAATTCTTTTCATCGACAAAAATATCCACTAAAGCCCCTATTGGGAAAACCTTACCACAGCGTAACAACAAAATGGTCTTCTTTTCATCTTTCATCACATAGGAAACTTTAATCTCATAGATTCGATTAAAATACTTTATTCCGGTATCGAACAACGCACAACAGATGCTACAACAAATACATAAAAGAAAAAAGATTACACGATATTCTATCTTCATGTCAGGAATAAGCCACGAAGCAACTCCGATAACAGCCAGCCATTTCCCATTGGTTTCTTTGAAACTGTTCCAAATGCTATGCAAATACCCGTCTTTCAAAATAATAAGATGTTTGTGTAAATATGTTACGACAAAAATATAAGATTTTTTGATTATTCCTTTCATGATTATTCCTTTTCTTAAAATTTGATTTGTTTTCATTCATATCATTAAATAAATGAGCTATTTTGTTTCGTATGCTCCGTCTACAATTTTTCCGATCAGATCGGAAGTCAGAGGACTAAGCTGCTTATCACAACTCATGTGTTGAATTTTAGAGTTTGGATAATAATAGCCAATAGAATCATTTAAAACACGCTCAATATGCTACCTAATTGAATGTTTTTACTGTCCTTTTCTGAGTTGTAAATACTCTAAACAGGAATCAAATACTGCTTTGTCGTGTTCGTCATCTTCATCACTCCCGGCGATGATGTTTTCCGAATAATCATGCAATTGCCGTATCAGATTATCTGCTATCCTAAGAGCCTTGTCGACATTTTGTACTCGTGCATTGTCCGGATAATACCAGTCTATTGAAGAGCACAATACCACTTTAATATGGCTTAGTTCGCAAAAGTTACCCTTAATCTTTTTGTTCAAGAAATCCAAATCCTCCTGAATTAAATCCATATAAGCTTTTTTCGATATTTTCAGTCCCATATTCAGTTTGTTAAAGTTTTAGTTATGATTGTTTAGCTAATTCTTTTACAAAGTTCCTTACTCTTTTACAAGGGTGTGGAGTTGATGTTTTCTCACAACGGATTCCATTCGGGCATATAGCTTTACAAAATGCCTTTAATGCTTTTTCTTTCATCAGGCGTTCATTTTCTCGTGCGCCAAATTGCGCCCAATCAATATAACTGTCCGCTGGTATCCGCTTGTGTTCGGGGAGTTCTCTTTGTCCCAAGTATTTTTTAATTGTCAATTCTTCGATTATATTCATTTCGTTTAAAAATTGAGTTATTCTATTGCTTTATTGATCAACTTATCAGATAGCTTTTCTAATTTATCTTGAGACATATTTCTAAATTCTGAGAAATTTGTGCGCATCCAATTTCTTATCTGCATACCTTCTCGTAATCTTACTGAATGAATTGGAATTCCTTTCCTGCTAAAATTTAACCTTAGAACCGGAAACACACACCCAGTAAGCCCTTTTAGGTGCCGGAAGTACCTCAGGTTTTCTTCCCCGAGATACTTTCTTAGTGCATCAATGTGCTGCTGCGTAATCATAGTTTTAAACCGTCTGCTGTTGGTTCAATCATTGTTCCTGTTAATGGGTCTTTACTTGATGGATAAGGATTTTCAGTACCCAATCTTTTCAAATCCATCCCCAGCCACATCACGGCTTCTTGTAATTTGGTAATAGTAAGACTTCTCTCTCTGCTTGCCGGGAGTTCCTTTACTTCTTGAATCTTAGTGTCAATTTCTTGACGCAATCTTTTGTTTGCTACTACTTCTTGTTCGTAATTCATAATATTATTTCGGTTACCTATATACCGAAAGGTTCAAATGGTTTAAAAATTAAATTTCTTGCTTTCTCAACACTCTCCAAGTTAATTCACCTTCTTCATCTTTTATGATGTCTACTACCATTTTAACAACTTCAGAATACACAGATTTAAACGGTTTTTCTCCTGTCTTCAAAGATTTACTTACGACACGTTTTAAAGATTTTAGACTTTTCCCCACCCATTTCAACTGCTCGTCCACAAATTCTTTTTCATCACTATCAACACTCTGAGTAACTACATCTATAAGAAAATCTTCTATTGTAGAATAAGCACCATTGCTTTCATCGTATTTTAACACCGGAGAAAGAATAATACACGGTTGATCGTCCATCCAGTCCGGGACTTGAAAATAACAAGCAACTACCGTAAAATTGTCGCCTTCTTTAATGTCTCGTATATTCATATCGTTTAAAAACTAAAGTTCTGTATTGTCTAAATCAAATTCATACTCGGTATCAGGATAACCGACTTGCTCGTACCATACTGAGTAATTTTCACGATCCGGAGCTATCGTTATAATATCATTGTCTACAACATGTTGAAATTTCAACCCTTCAACGTAATCGCATTCATTAACCATAACATTGTAAGCAATCTCTTTTGCAAGATTCAAGTATGGATAATTGTTTTCACCAACACGTTCAATATCATCCATACAAAGTTCATTAGGCTCATCCGTAATGTCTGTCATGTATTTAGACCAAGCATCAATAAACTGCTTATCTAATTTACTATCATCTATTTCGATAGCATAAGTTTGTTCCCTCCTTATAGTTATTGTGACTTTCTTCATAATTCAATTTGTTAAAGATTAAGTATTTGTTTTATTTCATCTATTTCTCTAATCGTTTTATTAATTCGAATACCTCTCAGAATTTCAAGAAGTATAATTCTCTCATGCTTATCGCATTCATTTCGCAGAAAAAATTCATAAATCGTCATAACTCAAAAGGTTAAATAATTTCAGTTCAAAAGGTTAAAATATTGATTATTATTAATCATTCTATTGTTAATAGTTCTCCATTCATTAAAAGTGGACACATAGAGTCCCGAAGTTCTGCAAGCAAACGATTTTCTTCATTATTTAAGTAGAAAATATGCTGTTTATACATACCAATAAAAACAGGCATAATTGTCGACAATACTTCTTTGTCTGTATTTTCGATAGAAAATACTTTTGAATTTGATGATTGAATGTATTTATTTTCTATTATTTTTTCCCTGACCCTGTAATTTTTAAACTTTGAAAAACTTACATTCAACGATTTCGCCAATTCATTTGATGCCTCACAATTATTAATTACATCAACTAAACCAAGCCGTTCTGCCCACACTTTGTTAACAGTTAATTTTATAACGTTTCGCTCCCTGATTATATGGTTAATCTCTGATATTATAGTATTAAAGTCTCGATGAATCACACTTCCTATCTCTTGCTGTTGATATCTTGATATCGAAAGATTGTAGTCATTAATTTCTGCTTCTTCAATCGTAATGAGCTTTGAATACCTATCTTGCTCTTTGTTTACAAGTTCGCAGATGGCAATTATCTGATCGTCAGAAAACGTATTAAACTCTTTTTTGTATATTCTATTATAGTGAGATGCATCGCCTTCTCCTCGCTGCTCACGCACGATTATTGACTTCATCTCTTCAGCATTCACAAGCATCACATCCGGTATCGTCTTTTTCTTGTCAAAAACAAGAATACAACTACTTACCGATGTTGATTCAAACATTTTACCAGGTAAAGAAATAGCAGCTTTCAACCATCCTTTCTGAATATAATGTTTTCGACATAATGCATCATCTGAGCTTGTTAAAATGTTACATGGAAGGATCAAAGCGCAATAACGTTTTGATCGCTGAAGACAATTTTCAACAAATGCAAAATTACAACTATGCATTTTCGGCAACTCTTTAGAAATATGCTCTATGATATGGATATTTTTTAAATTAAACGGAGGATTTGAAATACTTACATCTGCATTTATAAATTCTTCTGTAAACATTGAGCACTGTACTGACGAATATTTATCACCTTTTATCGTCTTATAAGAACAAAAAGATTCACCCGTTAGAATATTCTTATTTATAACAATTGCTTCTATGTTTCTAATACACAAATTGAATAATAATACAGGTATTACATTCTCATCGATCTCTTCACAAATAAATTGTAAATTTCGATCAATATTCCACTTCTGTATTAATAAGCTGCCACTTCCAGTACAACAGTCATATACAGTCTTTTGTTCCATATCACGTGTAAGAAAAGAAATTAAACGAGATAGTGATAATGGTGTATAGTCTTGTTTCTTTTCGTTTCTGTCTGCACAATAAAATTGATATATATGTTGCATCCAGTCGAGTGATAAATCCGGACATAACTCTATATATTTATCAAATATAATGTTGCGATTTTGCGAAAACACACATTTTCTTACACCATCAGTAAACGATTCGACTCCTTTTATATCTAAAATCGCCAATACTTTTTGCGTGAGTTCTTTTAATTCCAATATCATAATTGTTTAATAATTCTGATTACTTATTTAAACTCTTGCCGTCCTTAATTGTCCTGTCAATATGTCTGACTTTGATTCCTCCGGTCACTGACCGGTTAAAATTCTAATTTCAGCTGTGCTGCCTCGGCTTCCTCCAGTTTACGAAGTTCCGCACGGGCATTTATGTCCAGATAATTATAATAGGTCGCGACAGAGAGGTAGAAACGTGGAAAGATCACGTTCTCGTACACCCACTTCTGAGACACACCACGTTTAGTATGCTCAAGAGTTATGTTTTGTATTTCGACAATCCGTCGCAAAATATTTCGCCTATTATACCCCATAAGTGCAAGATTTTTACTATATTTGCAATTGCCACATCGCCCTTGTTGTAAGTCTCTTGCACGGGGCTTTTTTATTTAATCAAACAGCGTTTTACCTCCGCCTGCTCCCTGTGATACTTCTTATCTCCATTATCGTTTTGATATTCAAACACATCCATCACCTGCGTATCCGCGATACATACCACCTCTGTCGGTACAACAAACGTCGATAAAAACTCATTCAGGTTCTCCAGTGCCCGGTCTGTATTCGTAGCAGCAACAAGACAATGTATAAAACTCCGCTTCTCTTTGCCGCTTATATTATCTGCATCGACAATCGCAACCTTTGCCTTATACCACCGATCATCGTGCTCATCCACCGACGAGACTACCTCCGAAACGTTCGACTTTTTCAGACTGGAGATATAGTAATCACCTTTAATCACAGTATCCATCTCCTTCACAATTCTGCTTTCCGCCTCCGTGTAACTCATCGCATCGATCAAATACGCCTCCGATACTTTGCACTCGCGCCCACTCTCGTTCACGCGGATGTACTTTACTTTTCCTTCAAACCAATTTGCTGTCATAGTCTTTTGTTTTTTAATTTCCAACCATTCAATTTATAAACCTCTTTTTCTGCCTCCTCTTTACTTCCGAAAGAAGTGATCTTCGTTTCTATTTCCGTACCTGTCGAGAGGACGGTGATTTTATATACCGCCCAGAAACTCAATCTACGACGGTATATGTACCGAGCATTACTGTGCTGCGGCATCTTCTTTTTTTAAGTCCACAAAAAACGATTCTTCCTGATCTACAATAATACCCAGTTTCGGCATTAACTCTTTTACCTCTATTTTATCGCGATCAGCCAATAACTTATCCTTTGCAGCTTCTTCTGTTGTCCGGACATAAGAGGGTAGAAATTCTTTTAACAGTTTTGTCACAGCTCCCCACGTGAATCCTTTCATCGTTTTGAGTTTTGGGGTTCCCGTGCGGAATCCTAATGTTCCGTGTGCACTTTCCACGCTTTTTTTCTTTTGGAAAAACTCCGGATGTTCCAGAGCATACACCTGTAATATTTCAAAGTTTCGGTCCTTTTCTTCTTGGCGTATTGTCAGTTCATCCGCATACTTTTCCCGGATCCGTGTCATCTCTACGTCCATTTTTGCATTTATCCCTTGAATCTTTGCATCTGCTGTTGCATAATCAGCGAATGCCTGTTCCATTTTTTCCGATGTCACACCGGTTACCAATACTTTCTTTTCTCGTTTTTTCATCATCTTTTATTTTATCAAATTCAACAAATCAAATGTATTCACACTGCCGGCTAACATCCGGGCGGATCCGACAGTCAATAAATCACGATATACAGGAAGAGCGTCCGCCCACTCTCCATTTCCCTTTTTAATTTGCCACAACCAAACATTGTAACTCTCATTCCCGCTCCATCTTTCGACGCGCCGCTCTTCTACAATTCCACCCAACTCTCTAAGGCGTTTGACCATTTCCATATCCGAAAAAAACATTTTAAACTCATTCATATCCAAAAAAATAAACGTTTAACCTATCATAAAACCGTTTCGCCATCTCCCCACAACACCCATTTACCGCTAACTGCCTGCCTTCTTTCTTATCCCGAATAATCACTGCCGCCCGATTCCTTTGTTCGTCATACTCCAGCTTCACCCATATCGTTTCGTACTGACAATCTATACAACCGCCCTCTCTGTAAATCATTCCGCACCCCCTTTCTCCAAATATCCAAACTTCACCAGCTCAGCATCCATCACCTTATCCACATTTCCTTTTACCTTCTGTTTTGTCAACCACACATTGTAAATCTCTCGCATTGTTGCCGGAGGAATCTGATTAATATCCATTGCTTTTCCTGCCCGACAAATAATCCCCTTCACATACTCCATCGTCACCGGCTCTTTAATTTTTTCATAAAATCCAAATACAGCCGCAATCGACCGTTTACGCCACATCTTTGCATCCTCGCTGTAATATCCTCGCTGCTTGCGTTCTGGTTCCACTTGCCCCGTCACGTCCTCCATATACTCAATCATCCGCCCATATTCTATCTTTTTCATCTCCCGCAAACTATCGGTACGCAAATCCGTAAACTTCCAAACCAATTGATTTTTCATCTCATCAGCATCCGTTACGCCCGGCATCAGCCTTAATAGAGAATAAAACCTTCCGAAATTTGTTACTTCCTGTTTCATAACGTTTTTTTATTAATTTTATTACCCCAATATTCTTCCGCTCCCTGTGCCCAAATTGTAAAATTCTCAGATTCGCCGTTTTTTACATATCTACTTACCGGCAAAGCCTTGTATCCCTCAATCCACACTTTTACAAAAGCATCATATCGTATAGACTCTGCCACCGCCCCCTTCGGTTCGCTACCTTTAGCATGCGAGATAAATACAAACAGCTTGTTCGGAAACTTTTTCTTAAACCGATCGTAGTCCTTTTGTGTCATACGGAAATACTGTAAACTGTCGATTATAATAACATCAGGACTTTTCCGTTTTTCCAATCGTTTTTCCAAATCACCCATTGACTCCATATCGAGGAAAATAAAACGCCGTCCAGCCTCTTTCATCCCCACTTGTATAATTGCATTTTGCATCGATTTACTCAACCCCTCTTCCAAACTATTATAAATTACCTTTCCAAACTGACACAGATATTTACACAATTGCAGCGTGAAGCGTGTTTTTCCACTACCTGAGTTGCCCCAAATCAACCAGCTTCCTTTCACCTCCGGACAACCAAAAGAGGCTTCCCATCTGCCGCTAAATGCCAGCTCTACCGGTTTATAATCCTCAATGTTTTTATAAGTCAACGCCTTTGCCATTTCAATACTGTTTAATCACCATTTAAATACCTTACGAAAGCTGTTTCAACGCATGTATTTTCCGCTTCACCCGTCGCAAATCCCACTCGCAATCCTCAATTATTTCTTTAATCGTAGTTTTGTCCGTAATCCCGTTATCTATGCAAATCGAAACGACATCGCTGGTACAAACCCCATCTAACTCCACAAACTTCCGCCCGATACGCGAGAAAATCTCCTTATAACCTTTCTTGTTCAACTTCAACCCCCGCTTAATTCGCTTTTGCAAGTGGTCAGTGGCACACATTACAATCCCGCAATGTTCCTCCAGCTGATTGTAAAGGGTGATAAAGAAATACATTACCTGATCCGTTAACTTATCCGCTTCGTCCATCACAATCAACGGACGTTCCTCCTTTTTCAATCCGCGAACCACCTCCGACATCATTTCGCCCACGGTGTATCCACTGCAATCGCGCCCCATTGCCGTCAGTAGTTCCTGCATAAACATTTTACGATTCCAATATTCATTGCACTGGAGTACGTATACTCGCTTATTTTCTGCCGCAAACCGCCGTGTTGCGAAAGTTTTACCGCTACCGGCTTCTCCACAAATCGCAAACACATTACTAAATTCCTGCGCATCTTGAAGTAGCTGAGTTAATAGTTTGTAATTTTCCGTTTCTACTGCCACCCATTCACGATTGGCAAAACCAATCTGTGAAGCTACGTTGCGCCACATCCGATCGGCTATTAGTTCCCAATTGCCTTGCAGTACCTGTGTGATTGTTGCGGCACTGACACCTTTCAGGCTGTTGGCAGCTTTGTTCTGGCTTTCAAAGCGAGAGCAATAGTTTTCTAATGCTTCCGCAATTTGTTTTTTCTCCTGATTTTCCATACTTTTGCTTTGCTTCTTTAGGTGCCGGAGAACCGCAAGGTCCCGGCTTTTTTTACATTATATTATAAATATTCTTTTTACCTTCAAGTGGGAATCGTTCGTTGTAGCCGTCCAGGATTTTATCAACATCGTCTTCACCGCCTCCCGCCATCACTACGTTGCTAATCTCTTTTTGTACTTCTGCAATCCCTTTTGTCCGTTGCTTCCGCTTCTTACGCTCTTTCACCACTTCTGTTTTTTTAGCAGAACGGGAGGTTTCAATGCCTTTCAAAGCTGGGCTATTCAAACCGTGTTGCTCAGGAAGCAGGTTGTGTTGCCGCAAAATCTCTTCTATCTCATCCCGCTTTCTCACCCGCAACGCCTTTTTCTTACTCTCCACCTGCTTAAAGTATGCCGCTTCCCAATCCTCCTGCTCCTGCTTCCCGCGATGCACTCCAAACTTGATTTCAGCCGTTGCCACGTATCTTAATCCGCGCGATTTCATATCCTCGTACAAATGCAACTCCTTCATGTCGTCAGGATCATATTTCCCGACATACCTCCGGTCCACATGATCGGCAATCCAATCCACATCAGGCAACTCACCGTTGTAAATCATATAGGTGTATTTCTGTGTGTTCAACTCAAACGAAACGCCGTAAGCCGTCACCCGTACTTTTTCCTCGTGCTCAACGCAGAACAAATCCCGCATATCCTCTACACTCAGTGCCACAGCACCCGGATTCACGCTCTCGCGATACATCTCTATCCGTGAACGTCCCGTTTTCGAATGTGCTGCGTTGTTCCACTCTTCGCGACGCTGTACGTACCGCGCTTTCACCTCTTCGAGTGTCAACAAGTTTTCTTTGTTTGCGAGTATATATTCCATATTCTCGCGGCTCTCAATGCTCTTTGTTGTAATATTCTGCCCTGTGAAAAACCAATCCTTTTTCAAAAACTGTTTCTGATACCGACCGAAAGCCGATTCTATCGTCTTACTCTTACCATTGTAAGGCTCTGTTTTAATCGCCAAATGTGCCATCTTATCAAAGAACGATATTGCTTCCATTTTCTTGTGTCCGCCCTGACCATCAAAAGATACCTGGTAGGGCTTTTGTCCGGAGGTCTGCAACGCCATCTTAAAGGCGGTTCGCTGTGCTTGGTAGTTCTCTGTTTTACAGAAAGCATAACCGATCATCACCTCGCTGTAAACATCCATCACCTCATAAACAAATGTGGTTGCAATGTTTCCCTCTTCGTCCTGATAGTAGTAGTTCACCTTCGTTCCATCCGAGTACCACAAACTGTCACGCATCGTTGGCAATAGGGTGGAGTGCTGGTAAACAAACTTTTCTTTCGCTTTCAACTCTCCGTAACGAGCTCCCCACCACAGTATCTGGATGCCGTCTGAGTAGAGAAAATTATGCAGGGTGCTTTCGCTTTTGATTTCCTGCCAGGTCTTTTCAGCTTCGCGGCTCTGTTTGCGCATCTCGCGAGCGTGAGTGTTGTATGTCTGTAATAGATGAGTTTCCGATGTAATCCGCTCTACGTTATTAGCCCACTGTGCTAATACCCATAATTTTACTTCATCGTTCAATTTCTCTTTATTCTTGTTGCAGAACCCGCCGTGTATAAACAGTTCCGGACCTTCTTTCAAATAATCCGAAAGTTTCTCTTGCAACCGCCGGGGATGTAGCGGCAAACTGTGTGGAGTCGTCCGCTTATCAATCCTCCCTACCGACTTCGCTATATCCTCCCACACGTTTGCCATACTCTTTTTACCTAATTTCCGGCGCATCTGGCGGCGTACGTTTATCAGGTCGCGTACAGCGTTGATTACTTTTACATTGGCATAATATTCGCGCTGCGCCTCCTCCGGTAACTCCCGGTTGTCGCCGAAACGATAATCGCGGAAAAATTTTAACGCTTTCTGATCTTCATGGATATACTTCAACAACTCGTTTTCCTTTACGTATTCGTACACATCGCCTAACTTTAATTCAATCGCTTCCTTGAAGCGTTCCGGCATACTTTCGTAGGCAACCTGGGCGGGACGGTTTCGGCAGGCACGCTGGATAACGTTGATGTCTTTACGATGTATTAATTGCTTGTAACAAGATTGAGACATAATCTCACCATCCCCATACAACCATCCTCCTTTCACACACAATATGTTATTTACCCATTGAATAATCATAATCTTATCTCTTTTTTTAGCTCCCGCCCCCGGACTCGAACCGGAGAGTGTGCCCCTCGGGATTAATGATTACATTTGCAAATTGTCAAACCTTAAATACAATCATTATGACTTATCTTATAGAAAATTGTCCCAGTGCAATGTTTTTATTCACCTATACTTGTAGTGCATCCGATAAAACAAACGGTCAAAAAATGGTTAAACCAATCATTGAGCGTTGTAAATATTTCGCAGAAGCATTTCATATTCATTTTCATGCGGATGAACCTACTTTAAATGATGATGAATACAATATTCGATTAGTTTTCAATATAAAGGAACCACAAAACCTTATCTTCATAAAGGTGTCTGCGCTTTTCTCTTTCGCTCAAATTTGCAAGATTGATTTGATTAACCAATTTTACTTCACCAAAGATGATGCGCAGATCAGGAAAATAACCTGATTCCTTTGTTGTAATTCTTTTTATCTTACGATTGCGCTTCTCACAAGCCAAAAACATCTCAATTGTTGCCATACCTCTATTATTTAATCAATTAACATTCTTTCTTTCCCTATCGGTAGCTGAATACTCAACCTCCGAATCTCTTCGAATCCGTTTTCACT
>JAVXFZ010000028.1:0-33924 GCA_036657595.1 Odoribacter sp.
ACAGTGATCTCGCCCAAAATACGAATAGCCAGTCCCGGACCCGGAAAAGGATGACGCTGGATAAATTTATCCGCCAAACCTAAACTTTTTCCGACCCGCCGAACTTCATCTTTGAATAGTAAGCGCAACGGTTCGACTAATTGTAATTTCATATAATCGGGCAGTCCTCCCACATTATGGTGTGACTTAATGGTCTGTGACGGACCATTTACAGACAACGATTCGATCACATCCGGATAGATCGTTCCTTGTCCCAGCCATTTCGCATCTTTTATCTTAGAGGCCTCCTGATCGAAAACGTCGATGAAAGTGCCACCGATGATTTTCCGTTTCTTTTCAGGATCCGACACTCCTGTCAAACGTCCCAAAAACAAATCCGCCGACTCGGAACCAATGACATTTAATCCCAGCTCTTTATAATTTTCAAGTACGGTTTTAAATTCATCTTTACGCAGCAAACCGTTATCGACAAATATACAAGTCAGATTTTTACCGATCGCCCGATGCAACAGCATAGCAGCTACCGTAGAATCTACCCCCCCCGACAATCCAAGGATCACACGATCGTCGCCTAATTTCTGTTGTAGCTCGGCAACCGTTGTTTCCACGAATGAATCAGGTGTCCAATTCTGCTGACATCCACAGATTCCCACCACAAAGTTCTTCAACAATTGTGATCCCTCTGTACTGTGATATACCTCAGGATGAAATTGAATGCCATAAGTCACTTCATCTTTTACTTTAAACGCAGCATTTGCCACATCTTTCGTACTGGCAATGATCGTACAGTCCGTAGGCAACTTCTCTATCGTATCTCCGTGCGACATCCATACTTGCGAATTGTTGCTCACGTCACAAAGAAGATCACTATTCTCATCCACATAAGCCAAATTTGCTCGTCCATACTCGCGTTTATTGGATGCTTTCACTTCCCCACCAAAATGATGAGCAAGATATTGCGCACCAAAACACACGCCCAACAAAGGAAAGTGTCCTTTGATAGCGGAAAGATCCGGTCGTGGTGCCTTTTCGTCTCTCACCGAAAAAGGACTACCGGAGAGAATTACCCCTTTTACCGACTGATCAGGTGTCGGATAATGATTGTAAGGATAAATCTCACAATACACATTTAATTCCCTCACCCTTCTCGCAATCAATTGGGTATATTGCGATCCAAAGTCCAATATCAAAATTTTTTCCTGCATCTTGTTTGTTTTGATTTGAAGTGCAAAGATAATTTTAAAAAGTAAAAGGTAAAAGGTAAAAGATAAAAACTTCGGAATGCTTCAAAGGAGAGATAACTTTTTCCGGCTAAAAATCGTTCAAATCTATAATTCATCGTCCAACACAAACATTTCAAACCCGATATGAACGATTCTGTCAGAGATAGTTTTAAGTCAAAATTCGGCGCCGTCGCCGCATTAGCCGGATCAGCCGTCGGATTAGGCAACATCTGGAAATTTCCTTACGAAGCCGGTAATAATGGCGGCGGAGCTTTCTTATTGGTCTATGTTTTTTTCACCGTAGCCATCGGTTTACCGGTGATGCTATCTGAATTTGCGTTGGGACGAAGGTCACAGAAAAACGCTTTAGGGACATTTAAGCTCTTAGCACCGGGTACGAAATGGTATTATTTCGGATTATTGTCGATTATAGCATCCTCTTGTATATTGGCATTTTACAGCACCATCTCCGGCTGGACACTTGAATATGTGCGTCTGGCTCTCGTCAATGCTTTTCACGGGCAAAGCGCGGCAGATATGACCGACTCTTTCAACCATTTCATCTCTCATCCTTATAAAGCGGTGGGATGGCAAATCGGTTTTATGTTTCTCTCAGGAGCCATCGTATTGGCAGGCGTACAGAAAGGCATTGAAAGGTATACTAAAATGATGATGCCTCTCTTATTCGTCATCATCATTGCCATCAGCATCCGTTCCTGTACCCTTGAGGGAGCAGGAGAAGGACTAAAATTTTTATTTTACCCAAAGTTCTCGGAACTAACAAATCAAGGTATACTGTCTGCATTGGGACAAGCTTTTTTCTCCTTATCCATCGGTATGGGTGTTCTCCTCACCTACGCCTCTTATCTCCGGAAAGACAACAACCTCACCCACATATCCCTACAAGTCATAACGACCGACACACTCGTCGCCTTGCTTGCCGGTATAGCTATTCTACCGGCAGTATTTGCTTTCAATATGGACCCGCAGGCTGGTCCGGGACTGGTATTTCTCACTCTTCCAAAGGTATTTCAAAGCCTACCCGCCGGACAAGTTTGGGCTATTTTATTTTTTATTTTACTGACTTTCGCAGCCCTCACATCAGCTATATCATTACTTGAAGTGATCGTTGCTTATTTAGTTGAAGAGAAGCGAATGAGTCGAATAAAATCAACTATTATCACCACATTAGGCATTCTATTTTTAGGCATTCCTTGCACTCTATCATTCGGACCACTCAGCCACCTACGGCTGTTTGGACTAAGCTTATTCGATCTCTTTGATTTTGTCAGTTCCAATCTACTTTTACCGTTGGGCGGAATTTTATTGTGTATATTTGCAGGTTGGCGGTTGGATCAATCCATTCTTCACAGCGAATTAAGCAACAACGGTACGATCAAGTTGCATTTTTTTCGACTCTATATTTTTATCCTAAAATACGTCGCTCCTGCCGGTATTCTACTGATTTTTTTAAACGTATTGGGGATCATCGGATAAAGGAAAGTCAAAAATTTAAACCGTTCACTCCCACGCCATCTTTCTGTCATCTCCTACATAAAGTGGTTCTAAAATTCTTTTAAAGCTGCTATAAAGTGCAACGAGATGCACCCGGTAAACATTTTAACGCTATTCGGTGTTGTTTTTGTTAAATACAAAACAAATAGCTAACGAGGATTTGTTACCCGTCTGAAATAGTTTCTCCCCAAGGTAAAGTAGGCGAAACTATTATTATAAAAGATGGAGGGTTTAATTTCTTCTTTTCAATTCTTCTACCAAAAACTTTCCGGTTTCCGATTTTTTAACTTTAGCCACCTCTTCGGGTGTACCGAGCGCAACAATCTTTCCCCCTGCTTTCCCTCCGCCAACTCCCATATCAATCAAATAATCGGCTACTTTTATAACGTCCAGATTATGCTCGATGATAATGACGGTATTTCCTTTGTTTACAATCTTTTGGATCACTTCCAGTAGAATATTGACATCCTCAAAATGCAGTCCGGTAGTTGGTTCATCCAAAATATATAAAGTTTTACCGGTATCTTTTTTGGCTAATTCACTGGCTAATTTGATTCGTTGCGATTCACCTCCGCTCAAGGTGGTGCATTGTTGTCCCAGTTTCACATATCCCAAACCGACGTCCTGCAACATTTTCAATTTTAATTGCAGGTAAGAAACGTTTTCAAAAAATTCAACAGCCTGATTAATGGTCATATCCAACACGTCACCAATGGATTTTCCACGATACCTGACCTCTAATGTTTCTTTGTTGTATCGCTTGCCGTTGCACGCTTCGCAATGGACGTAGACATCGGGTAGGAAGTTCATTTCAATGGTCTTGATTCCTGCCCCTTTGCATTCTTCACAACGCCCGCCCACAACGTTGAATGAAAATCGTCCGGCAGCATAACCGCGTATCTGCGCTTCGGGCAGTTTTTCAAATATTTTGCGAATATCGGTAAAGATGCCGGTGTAGGTAGCCGGATTGGAGCGAGGAGTACGCCCCAGCGGGCTTTGATCGACAACAACGACTTTGTCTATATGTTCGATGCCTTTGATGCTTCGATAAGGAAGAGGTGTGGTGGTAGCGTGATAAAGCTTTTCAGTCAGAATAGGATGCAACGTACCGTTGATTAAGGATGATTTTCCACTGCCGCTGACTCCTGTCACCCCCACCAGCATCCCCAAAGGGATGGATACGCTTACGTTTTTCAGGTTGTTCCCGGTACATCCTTTTAGGGTGAGGAAATTTCCGTTTCCTTTGCGCCTTTCTTCGGGTATTTTTATTTCTTTTTGTCCATTCAAGTATTGCGCAGTCAGGCTGTTGCTTTTGCGGATGTCATCAATCGTACCAATTGCAGTGATTTCACCACCTTTGCGTCCGGCTTTTGGTCCCATATCAATAATATAATCGGCACTTTCCATCATTTCCCGATCGTGTTCTACAACAATGACGGAGTTGCCGTTGTCCCTCAATTGTTTCAAGGAACGGATCAATCGTCGATTGTCTTTCTGGTGCAGACCAATGCTCGGTTCGTCAAGGATGTATAAGACGTTGACTAATTGTGATCCGATTTGTGTCGCCAAGCGTATGCGCTGGGATTCACCTCCCGATAAGGACATTGACAGGCGATTGAGTGAAAGGTATTCCAATCCTACGTCCAATAGGAATTTTAAGCGGGTACGGATTTCTTTGAAAATCTCACCGGCTATCTGCTGTTGTTTATTTTCCAACTTTTCTTCCGCCGTTCCGATCCATTCATAGAGATCGCTCATTTCCATCGCTGCCAACTCGGAAATATTTTTCCCGGCAATCCGAAAGCTCAATGATTCTTTGTTTAAGCGTTGTCCGTGACATTGGTCACACTCTACAACAGAAATAAATTGTTCCGCCCATTTGTTGGCTTTTTTGGAGGTGGTATTTTCTTCCTGTATGGTCACATATTTGATGATTCCCTCAAAGTTGTATAAGGCGTTGGAAGATACGCCTAAGGCTGTATTTTCCAAACGGATTTGTCCCGGATAACCATAGAGAATATCGGTGAGGGCTTCGTCGGAGAGTTCATTTATCGGAGTACGCAATTCATAACCGTGTTTTTTCAGTACGGTATCAATTTGCCAGAATAAAATGCTGTTTTTGTATTTACCAAGTGGTTCTATTCCCCCTTCGTAAATGGATAATAAATTATTCGGAATGATTTTTTCAATATCGACCGCATTAATGTAGCCTAATCCCTTACATTTTGGGCAAGCACCGTGGGGAGAATTGAAAGAGAAGGAATGAGGTGCCGGATCACGGTAGGAAATGCCGGTGTCGGGGCACATCAGGTTGCGGCTGTAATATTTGATTTCTTCGCCTTCTAAGGTTTTAATCATCATTACTCCTTTTCCATTTTTCATTGCCGTTGCGACAGAGTTTTTCAAGCGTTTCAGGTCGATATTCTCAATACACAATTTGTCGATGACGATTTCAATATCGTGTATTTTATAGCGGTCAACGCTCATACCTAATCCTATTTCCTTTATCTCTCCGTCAATTCGGGCAGAAATGAATCCTTTTTTACGGACACTTTCAAAAAGATCTTTGTAATGTCCTTTCCGCCCTTTGATCATCGGCGAGAGAATCAGGATTTTCTGATTGGCAAAATTTTGAAGGATCAGTTCTATGATTTTCTCATCGGTATATTTCACCATTTTGCTGCCGGTCGCGTAGGAATAGGCTTCTCCGGCACGGGCATAGAGCAAACGCAGGAAGTCGTAGACTTCGGTTGTTGTGCCCACGGTGGAACGCGGGTTTTTATTCGTGGTTTTCTGTTCAATGGCAATGACCGGACTTAATCCGGTGATTTTATCGACATCAGGACGTTCCATCCCTCCCAGAAATTGACGGGCATAGGCAGAAAAAGTTTCCATATACCTCCGTTGTCCTTCGGCATAGATGGTATCGAAAGCCAGAGAGGATTTTCCACTACCGCTCAAACCTGTAATAACCGTCAGGCTATTGCGTGGTATAGTTAAATCTATATTTTTCAGATTGTGTTCGCGTGCGCCGTAAATAGCGATTAATCCGTCATCGTCCTGAGTTCCCTTCATATTTCTTCAATTCTTACAAATAACCTACAAAAGTAAGGTAAAAAGTAAGAAGTAAAAAGTAAAAGATGAAAAGTAATATAGAAAAAAATTACAGTGAAAAACGAGGAGGGGTTTAAAAATGAAGGGAGGGGTTTAAAAAAAATGAGGGAGACATTTTCGAGAGTTCTTATAAATCAGAAAATGGTGGGATTAATGAAAAGATTTCATAAAATATAGGTGCGTTTGTGTGTGGTGTATGTACGTAGTAATTTATTCCCGTGGTTCATTTTCCAATATTTAAAAGAACTTGTCCGAAAATCAGCTTGTTGATAAGCTTCCTCTCCCTCGTGGTGTGTGCTAAATAATCTTAATCTAAATAACAGCTAAAATAAAATCATCAATTTCAATCATCATTTATACCCTCTTTTACGAATCTCCGAAAAGGAAGGTTACAAAATGCTGAATATTTTTCAATTATTTTTGCTTTATTTTTATATATCACTAAAAATCAATAGATTAAAATTAAATATTTTTTCAGGATAAGCTGTTTTTTAACATTTGGAGAATGAAAATAAGCCTATAAAAAAGGCTTATTTCCTATTTTTAAACCTGAATATACGCGGTTCAACAAGCGGCGATCGCTTCTTTTTTCAAATCTTGATAGAAAGCGGCACGAGCAGAATAGATATAAGGAGATAACCATAAAAAACCGATGCCCAACGTCAAGATACACAACAAGCCCCAACCGATAAAGCTCAGATCTAACAGGAATAATTTCATTTTGTTGCCTCTCATCATCGCCATACTTTTTTGGATAGCAGCGTCATATTTTAATTCCGGCTCATCCAAAAGGATATAAGACGTTAGTCCATAAGAATAACTCTTTATGATTCCCGGAATAATCAATAATAAACTCCATAAAAATGTATATAAGTACACCAATATCATTGTCCCAAATATACGCCAATAATCATTGAAGCCGTCAAACAATCGACCGATCTCTACTTCTTCCCCCCGAAAACTTTTTAGAAATACAACCATCACTCCATATCCCAAGGGAAGAATCAAAAAGATACCACCCAATGTTCCCACGATGGGCAAAGAAGTGGTTGCTGCAGTTATTAAGATATACACCAAAGCAACAACGGCAGAAATGCCCCATTTGTTTGTTAAGGATAAGCGAGCCGCAGCCCGCAATTCATTGTTTGTTGTTAACATAGTAGATTTGTTTTTTAGATAATATCTAACAAAATTAGTCGTTTATTTTTTATTACACAATAAAAATTTTGATTTTCAGCGGATATTCATCAACCTCTTGATGAATATGTCGAAAATTTACCTTCATTTTCCGGCGAATTTTTATATTTTTGTGGCACTGTAAAGATGAGTGCTATCTCATTGAATCTTAAATATTAAATATTGAATCATATTATGCAAGCATTAACAGCCATTTCACCGATCGACGGAAGATACCGGGATAAAGTAGAAAGCCTGGCTAATTACTTTTCGGAAAGCGCATTAATACGCTATCGTGTCACAGTAGAAGTTGAATATTTTATAGCTCTTTGCGAGATTCCCTTGCCACAACTTTCCGGATTTAATCACGCTTTGTTTGAACCGCTCCGCGAAATTTATCTGAATTTCACGGTTGAAGATGCTCAAAAGATCAAGGATATTGAAAAAGTGACCAATCACGATGTGAAAGCAGTGGAGTATTTCCTCAAAGAGAAGTTCGATCTGCTTGACCTGCACGCTTACAAAGAGTTTATCCATTTCGGATTGACCTCTCAGGATATTAATAATACCGCCGTTCCCTGTTCTTTCCGGGATGCGGTGGATCACGTGTATTATCCGGTGGTGGATGAGTTGATTGCCAAATTGGAAGAATTGGCGGAAGAATGGAAGTCAGTGGCTATGTTAGCACGTACACACGGTCAACCCGCTACTCCCACGAGGCTGGGGAAAGAGATAAAGGTGTTTACTTATCGCCTGAATCGTCAGTTGGAGTTATTAAAAAAAGTGGCTATCTCCGGGAAATTCGGAGGAGCGACGGGAAATTTTAATGCTCATACGATTGCTTATCCTCACATTGACTGGGCGAATTTTGGGAATCAATTTCTGACACAGAAATTGAAACTGGAACGGGAAACATATACCACCCAAATTTCAAATTATGATAATTTTGCAGCTTTGTTCGACAATCTGCGACGTATTAACAATATTATCATTGACTTGGACAGGGATTTCTGGACCTATATTTCAATGACTTATTTCAAACAGAAAATCAAAGCCGGAGAGGTGGGTTCGTCAGCAATGCCCCACAAAGTGAACCCTATTGATTTTGAAAATTCGGAAGGGAATTTGGGAATGGCTAACGCTCTATTCGACCATCTCAGCAATAAATTGCCCATCTCCCGCCTACAAAGGGATTTGACTGATTCTACGGTGCTACGGAACATTGGCGTTCCTTTGGCTCATTCTATCATTGCTATTAAATCAACGTTGAAAGGATTGAATAAATTAATCATCAATAAGGATGCTATCGAAAAAGATCTGGAGAAAAATTGGGCGGTCGTTGCCGAAGCCATACAAACAATCCTCCGTCGGGAAGGTTATCCGAATCCTTACGAAGCATTAAAGGCTTTGACCCGTACAAATAGCAAAATTACTCGGGAATCTATCGCTGAATTTATTGATACTTTGGAGATCTCAGCAAGCCTGAAAAAAGAATTGAAACAAATCACTCCGTCGAATTATACGGGCATTTAAAAATAATCGAAAAGGGCAAAAAAGTGGTATAAATGCGCTCCTGTCTACCATTTTTTTGACCCTTTTTCTATCCATCTGAACCTTTTTACTCTATTCTATGTACGAATTTATCATTATCCTACGGAGATTCATTCCGCCTTATAAAATCAACCTGATAAAAAGTATATTATTCAATATACTACACGCCTTGTTTGGAGTATTTTCCTTACTGATGTTGACACCGTTGCTGGGTATCCTTTTTGGTGTACAACCTGACGTAACGGAAAAAGTTGAATTTGCTATGCAGTTGGATAGTTTAAAACAATTGTTTTACTATTATGTCACTCATATCAAACTGACATACGGTCCTGCCAGTACGTTAATTTTTATCGGATTTATTGCCGTAATCGGTACAGCCTTGAAAACAGGCTTTGCCTATCTCGGAGCTTACGAAACGATTTATATCCGCAATGGTGTTGTCCGCGACATCCGTAAACAGATTTATTGTAAAATATTATCATTGCCGATTCCTTTCTTTTCAGAGGAACGCAAAGGAGATATTATCTCACGGATGACGGGTGATGTACAGGAAGTGGAAGGCTCTATTATGAGTTCACTGGAGATGTTTTTCCAAAGTCCCATTCTGATTTTGGTCTATTTGGTCAGTATGCTGATTATGAGTTGGCAATTAACCTTGTTTGTGTTGGTGATGCTGCCCTTGATGGGTGGATTGATCGGATATGTGGGAAAAAATCTGAAACGCCATTCTCGAGCAGGACAGAACAAAATGGGCGAAATTCTCTCTTTAATGGAGGAAACACTCTCCGGACTGCGAATCATCAAGGCTTTTAATGCCGAAAAGAAGGTGACAAGCCGTTTCTCGGATGAAAATGAATCGTATCGACGCATACAAAATCGCCTGATGCGCCGGCGATCGTTAGCTCATCCGATGAGTGAATTTTTGGGTACCATTGTCATTGTCATCGTGATGTGGTTTGGCGGTACCTTGATTTTGAGCGATTCAAGCAGCCTAAATGCACCGGCATTTATGTCTTACATCGCTTTGTTTTATATGATTATCAATCCGGCAAAAAACCTAACAAATGCTTTTTACAGTATTCAAAAGGGATTAGCAGCGATGGATCGTATAGATGAAATATTGAAAGCCGAATCAACGATAAAAGAAATAGAAAATCCGATAGAAATCAAAAGTTTCCAAAAAACAATCGAATATCAGGATATTTGTTTTTCTTATAATGAAAGCAAGCAAGTATTAAAAAATATTAGCCTCACTATTCCCAAAGGTAAAACGGTGGCTTTAGTCGGACAATCCGGATCAGGCAAAAGTACGTTTGTGGATCTCCTCCCCCGTTTTTATGACATCCATCAAGGGCATATCCGAATTGACGGGAAAGATATTCGGGAATATTCTTTTTACAGTTTACGCGAATTAATGGGTAATGTCAACCAAGATCCTATTTTATTCAACGATACAATTTTCAATAATATTACTTTCGGTGTAGAAAATGCCACACAAGAAGAAGTGGAAAACGCGGCAAAAATTGCCAATGCACACGATTTTATCCTGCAAACAGAACAAGGATATGAAACAATGATCGGTGATCGGGGTAGTAAATTAAGCGGCGGACAACGTCAACGTTTAAGCATTGCGCGCGCCGTACTCAAAAATCCTCCGATTATGATCCTTGACGAGGCAACCTCCGCATTAGATACAGAATCGGAGAAATTAGTACAGGAAGCTCTTGATCATTTAATGAAGAACAGGACATCTATCGTCATTGCCCATCGACTGTCAACAATTAAAAATGCCGACTTAATTTGTGTCTTTCACGAAGGTGAAATCGTGGAACAAGGAACACACGAGGAGTTACTCCGCCAGAACGGCGTTTATACGAAACTTTATAATATGCAGAATTTTTGATAAGGTCGAATGTTCATCCAATGTATGAAAAATGGGAAATGAAAAATGAGGTTGGAAAAGTATTAGGTCAAAAAGTAGAATCACCCAAAGCATATTGTCCGGAGATATTAGTTGCCGTCCCTCGTTCGCTCAATCGTGAAATATACGGTATTTATCAACCGGAAGAGTTGTTTTGCGGATATGACAGCTGGCACGGCTACGAAGCAAGCTTTATTCAGGACAATGGAGTACCGGTAGCAGGATTGTTGAAGATTGTATATTCTTCTACCAGCTATTTTATCGTTGAAAGTAAATCATTGAAATTATATTTAGCTTCCTTTAATATGACACCTCTCGGCGCAACGCAGGAGGAATGTATACAAAATTATATTCACAGGGTGGAAACAGATTTAAGTAAGCTATTAGCAACAAAAGTGAAAACCTGCTTTTATCGGGGATGTCCTTCATCGCTTCCATTCGATTTCAACGAATATCAACCATTGGAAGAATTAATTTTTCCGGAAGATACTCGTTTTTCCATCTATCAGGAACATCCTACTTTTTTAAGTGAGCATATAAACACACAAGCAGGAGAGATGAAAGTGTGTAGCCATTTATTGAAAAGCAATTGCAAAATCACCCATCAGCCTGACTGGGGCAGTATTTACATCCGGCTAAAAGGCAAGAGTCTGCCCGCTGAAGTTTCTTTGCTAAAATATATTGTTTCTTTACGCAATGAAAATCATTTTCACGAAGAAATTTGTGAAATGATTTATAAACGCCTCGCAGATATTTTTAAACCGGAAATACTGATGGTCTGTTGCCTTTACACCCGACGCGGCGGAATTGACATCTGTCCTTCCCGCGCCAATCATCCGGATTACCTCCCCCAACACCTGATCTGTGCGGATCAATTGACACAACGTAGCTTTCGACAATAGGAAAGGTATAATTCGTCTATGCGCAGAAGAAATAAATCGGTGCGCATAGACGAAATTATAAAACACTTACTTTAGCTTGTCGTAAGCACCATTCTTTAATGCTTCCAAGCCTTTTTGTAATATTTTATTTTCTGCATTCAAGATCTGATACATCTCGTTCATATCCCATATATCACGAGCAATGAGCGATTTTATTTGCAATTTCATTGAAGGGATTACCGGATTTAATAGTTTTTCATCTTTCGGCAAACCGGCTTTTTCACCCGCTTTTACAATATCAGCAATCATCGCATCAGTGACAGTAAATTCTTTATTGAATTTAGCGAAATCCGGATATTTATTTTTCAACATCTCGCGATGCTTATCAATGTAATTTATCACAAATTCACCAATTACATTTTTAGCAATCAGGCGATTGAAATAAAGGTAATTGACACCTGTATCCATCGGTACAAATAAATCGGGGATGATTCCGCCCCCACCGTACACTGTTCTGTGTTTTATCTTTGTATAATATTTCAATGTATCATTCACCGTAATGCTATCAGCGTTCAGCATTTCGCCACTTTCATAGCGATGTAACAATTCAGCCCGGTAATCTTCATCTTTATATGGTTTCTGAATACAACGACCTGAAGGCGTGTAATAGTGTGCTGTTGTCAGACGAATCATTGAGCCATCGGTCAATGGATATTGTCGTTGCACTAATCCTTTACCGAAAGAACGTCGTCCAACAATCAATCCTCTGTCCCAATCCTGAATAGCCCCCGAAACGATCTCACTCGCCGATGCTGAATTACCATCAATCAGAACAACGACCTGACCGTCTTGAAAGAATCCGGCAGGAGTTGAGTATTCTTCCCGCCGCCCCGAAGATAGACCTTCGGTGTAAACAATCATTTCTTTCCCTCCCATCAGATGGTCACTGATGCCGATAGCTGCCCCCATATAGCCTCCACCATTTCCCTGTAAGTCTAAGACCATATCTTTCATCCCCTCCGCCTGTAATTTCTTCACGGCAGTTTCAAATTCCTCGATGGTGGTCGCTGCAAAACGAGATATTTTAATATATCCGGTCGTTTTATCTAACATATAGGAAGCATCAATACTATAAATGGGTATTTTATCCCGGATAATTTTAAAATCCATCCGTTCATTTTCTCGCAATACACCCACATTAACTACTGAACCTTTCTCGCCTTTTAAACGCTTGCGTACGTCAGTGTTAGACAGTTTTTTACCTGCAATTTGCTCACCATCCACTATAATAATACGGTCGCCCGCCAGTAAACCGACTTTCTCGGAAGGTCCACCCGGAACAATAGATACTACCATCAAAGTGTCGCGCAGGATAGTGAATTGAATGCCGATACCGAAAAAACCACCTTCCAGCGGCTCGTTCATTTCCTCCACCTCTTCTTTGGATATATAAACGGAATGCGGATCTAAATCGGCTAAAACTTTCACGATGGCATCTTCCGTCAATTGCTGCAAATTAACCGTATCTACATAGAAAGCATCAATTAATGCCATCAATCTCTGGTATTTAATGGTTTGATCCTTGACCTGGTTTTCCCGACCTTGCGCCATCAATTGATTGAAATGAGTTCCTGCTGATAGCAAGATCATTCCCAAAATCACGATTTTCTTCATATTTACTTTCTTTACAAATTATTCTTTCAGTAAGGACTTAGAACCGATTCAGTTAATCCTTTTGTTTAATTTTTATTGTATTCGGCAACTTCCAAATCTTTGATTTTTCCCCGCTCGATCACAAAACGAATGGCTGTCCTCACTTTGTGAAATCCGTATTTTCCAGCTGCTCCGGGATTGATGTGCAGACATTCTAAGTTTTTATCATACATTACTTTCAATATATGTGAATGTCCACAAACAAAGAGTTGCGGATGTTCACGAAATAGTACATCCCGAATATGCGGATCATAATGTCCGGGATAACCGCCAATGTGTGTCATTACTACCTTTATCCCTTCACACTCGAATAGTGATACTTCCGGTAGTATTTGCCGTAATTCGCCACCGTCGATGTTACCATACACAGCTCTAAAGTTGAAATGTGCAGCCAATTTGTCGGCAATAGCTATATCTCCAATATCTCCACAATGCCATACCTCATCACATTCCTGAAAAAAATCTTCCAAACGGGAATCCAACCAACCGTGTGTGTCTGACAATAATCCTATTTTCATATAAAAATATCAAAAGTTAAAAAAGACGAAAGAGTGGTATAAATGATATCCTTCGGCACTTTTAACTATAATTTATATAACATTGTTATCTCCTCCGCCCAATTCTCTTCATCCGGCGTTTCAAGAATTAAGGGTATACGATCGAAACGCGAATCAGACATAATCATTCGAAAAGTATTAATGCCTAACTCTCCTTTACCAATTACCTCGTGCCTATCAATATGTGAACCCTGTCCTTTCTTTGAATCATTCAAATGCATACCCTTTAAATAGTTAAATCCAACTACCTCATCAAAATATTCAAAAGTTTCCTGAAAACCATTTTCACTCTTTATATCATAACCGGCAGCAAAGGTATGACAGGTATCAATACATACGCCAACACGGCTTTTATCTTCTACCCGCTCTATCACATAGGCAAGTTGCTCAAACGTATATCCCAAATTAGATCCTTGTCCTGCCGTATTTTCAATCACTGCACATACGCTCTTTGTCTGATCCAAGGTGATATTAATAGATTCGGCTATGATGGTCAGACTTTCCTCATCGCTTATTTTTTTTAATGAACTCCCCGGATGGAAATTCAGTAATCGCAAGCCTAATTGCTCACAACGCCGCATTTCATCCAGAAAAGCATCTCTCGATTTCGTCAAAGCTTCCTGATCCGGATTTCCCAAGTTAATTAAATAACTGTCGTGTGGCAAGATATGTTCAGCTGCATATCCATATTCTGCACAACGCTGATGAAACAGTTCTATCTGTTCCGGTGTGTAAGGAGCAGTCATCCATTGACGTTGATTTTTGGTAAATAACGCGAAAGCTTTTGCACCTATTCGATGAGCATTGACGGGAGCATTTTCCACCCCACCCGATATACTGACGTGAGCCCCGATATATTTATCCATATTTCTTTCTTTTTTTACCGGAAGTAAGTCTATTGGCTTATTTTAATCGTTTTCTGCCTTTCTCCCAGAATTATAACGCATTGAATTCTTAAAAGTTTAATGAATGGCAAAGTTAATTTATTTTCATAATAAAAGCAGCCGTGAGGGCATAAATCCCATACACGACTGCTCAAGAAATTTTCGGTTCAAATATTATTATTTGATTAATTCAACGCTCCGTTTTACAAATCGGTTTAACGCTTCACCTTTTAGTAATCCGTTAGCCAGAAGAGCCAAGTCGATCAATTGTCCGACGACCTTATTGCCTTTACTGTATTCTTCCAACAACACTTGCTTTTGCTTTCTCAATTCTTCCATTTTATCCTCATACTCTTTCTTTCTGTCTTTGTCCACCTGTGGAATTTCTTCCTCCTTCTTTCCCTTGTTCAATTCATCCAACTCAGTTTTCTTGCCTTCATTCGCCCGAATCTCAAAATCAATCGGTTCAAGCTTTGATGCCATTTGATTCCGCTCGTCTGCCAATACATTTTTCACCAAATGGTGGTCGGTATTAATTACTAAGGTAAACTGATCATCCATTGCACCATAGAATCCCATTCCCGGATTCATTGCCGCCATTTCTTTCATCCGACGCATAAACTCTGAACGAGTAATAACTACCGGCTCTGCTGACTCTCCCAAAGCTTCAAAATTCACGATATACATTCCGCCTTCTTTGGGTAACTGAGCATTAAAGACATCTTTCATCTCATTTTGTTCTCCATCACTCCAATCGGTAGTTTTCAATTCTGCATTGGGGATCAATTTGTCAATGACATCAGAGTCTACCCGCAAAAATTTATGATTGGCATTCTTCTGTTCAATATGGTTAATAAAATGAGTATCTAATTGCCCATTCATCAACAATACGTCATAACCTTTTTCTTTCGCAGCGTGGATATAAGTGTACTGTTCTTGTACATCCGTAGCATACAGATAAACAATATTGTTTTCTTTATCTGTCTGATTTACTTTTACCAAATTTTCATATTCTTCCAATGTGAAATATTTACTATCGGTATCCTTCAATAGTACAATACTGTTAGCTCTTTCAGCAAATTTCTCATCGGTCAGCATACCGTATTGTATGAAAACTTTTAGATCATCCCATTTTTTCTCATACTCTTCGCGACTGTTTTTAAAAATATCACTCAAACTATCGGCAACCTTTTTCGTAATATGATTTGAAATTTTCTTCACATTTCGGTCGCTTTGCAAATACGAACGCGACACATTCAACGGAATGTCCGGCGAATCGATCACTCCGTGTAATAAAGTTAGGTATTCGGGCACAATTCCTTCAACAGAATCCGTTACATATACCTGATTACTGTATAATTGGATTTTATTCTTCTGAATCTCAAATTTATTATCAATTTTTGGGAAATAAAGAATACCCGTCAGATTAAACGGATAATCCACATTGAGGTGAATATGAAACAGAGGATCCTGAGCCATCGGATATAATTCCCGATAGAATTTTTGATAATCTTCTTCTTTCAGATCAGCCGGCTTACGGGTCCAAGCCGGATTGGTATCATTGATAATATTATCTTCATCTGTCTCCACATTTTTACCCTCTTTCCACTCTTTTTTCTTACCGAAAACGATCTCAATCGGTAAGAACTTACAATATTTAGCCAGTAAATCCTGAATCTTTGCATCTTCCAAAAAATCCTTTTCCTCAGAAGTAATGTGCATAATAATATCTGTACCTACTGTTGTTTTATCCGCATTTTCAAGCGTATATTCTGTTTCTCCTTCACAACTCCATTTGACAGCAGTAGCACCTTCTTTATAAGATTTTGTCACAATTTCTACTTTGTCGCTTACCATAAAGGCAGAATAGAATCCCAATCCAAAATGCCCAATAATCGTCGCAGCATCATCCTTGTGTTCTTTCAAAAATTCTTCCGCACCCGAAAAAGCAATTTGATTGATATATTTTTCAACTTCTTCTTGTGTCATACCAATTCCTTGGTCACTAACCGTCAGCGTTCCTGCCTCTTTGTCAGCTTTTACACTCACCCGTAACTGCGAAACATCTCCTTTATATTCACCACTTGATGCCAATACTTTCAATTTCTGTGTGGCATCTACTGCATTCGACACGATTTCCCGCAAGAATATCTCGTGATCGGAATAAAGAAACTTCTTAATAATCGGAAATAAATTTTGTGTAGCAACTCCTATCTTTCCTGTAGCCATAGCAATATATTTTTAGTTATTAGATTTCAATTTACGAAAAGAAATACACAATTGTTATGCCACAACACAGAAGGTGACTTTTTGTCATTCTAAAAAAAAGATCGTATCACAAATGAAAGATGCCTCCCTTTTTGACCATTTGGATAAATCTTGTATCCATTTTCGGCAAAATATATTCTTCTTGATTTAAATAAATATGTCCATTTTCAATATCTATTTCGATCGTATCTCCCGGACGATATTTAGCCACCAATGCCGGAGCTATAACAACCAACAGTCCTTGATTCGATGCCATCCGGAAAAAATTACGGTCAACTGATTTTACAATTACAGCTTTTATCCCTGCTGCCACTAATCCGATCGTAGCGTGTTTGATCAGTTCCCCTCGACCAAAATTTTCCCCACCAAGCAAAATATCTCCCGTTTTTACCTGCCCGGCAAAAGCCATATCCAATCCCATCAATAAATGTGGAATCATCGCATTCCCATCTTCTATTGAAATGTGATAAGTCCATTGCTCGGCAAATAACTGCTCACAAGAAATATGATCTATATCTGCATAATTCCAGATCCTTTTAAATAGACGATTGTCATATTCTTCAACCGTTACAGGCTCAATAGATACCCTTTGATAGGGATATTCTATCGCTTTTTCATCATTTTCCGTCGATAAGCATCCTTTCAAAGCAGTCATAGCAACCGTGGCAGGCGAAGCTATATATATGTCTACCCCTAAAGTTGTCATTCGACGCATAGAATGGCTGAGAGTCGTAGTAATAAACCGCTTCGTATCTGCCTGCATCATATAACTACTACCCAAACAGGGTGCACAACTGGCTCCCAATATTGAAGCTCCTGCTTTAAATATTTTATCTATTAATCCTTCTTCGATAGCTTTTAGGTAAATAGCACGAGAAGCTGGTACTATCGATAGTTGAAAGCCGGGAGTGATTTTCTGTCCCTCAAGAATACGCGCCACTACTCGTATATCTTCCAAACGTCCACAGGCACACGCACCGATTAATCCCTGTTGTATGGCAAGTGGTCCCCATTCTTTCACTCCTTTCACCTTATTTCCTTCCCCAATCGACATAACCATTGGAGTCACCTCCGCTAAATCGACTTCAAATTCCTTACTATACAATGCATTTTCATCCGCCCATACTCCCTGCACCGCATAATTACCAAAATAATCTGCCAGAGTGTCATCCGGCGGGAAAACAATGTTCATCACTCCGATTTCCGACGCAACATTCGCAAGTGTCATCCGGTCGGCAATCGAAAGCGTATGTACGCCCTCTCCGTGATATTCCACTGCCTGATAAGCTAACATTTCTCCTTTCAGCATCCCTGTCACCCATAATGCTAAATCTTTAGCATATACTCCTTCACGTAAACTATTTTTCAATGTAATTTTTACAGTTTCAGGTACTCGAAACCATATTTCCCCACTTTTCCACAACATCGCCGTTTCAGTCTTATTCAGCCCTACAGCTAAACAATTAAATGCCCCTGCTGTACACGTATGACTATCATTCCCTGCCAGTAGCAACCCCTCTTTCAGATATTCGGCGAGCACTTCGTGACATATCCCTTTATCACAATCAAAAAAATGCTCTACCTCCTGTTTCTGCATAAAACGATGGATGCCATTATAATCGCGAATCAATTCATCTGTTGTGCCGGTCATCTTTCGATCCATTACAACCACCAATTTCTCAGGATGTAAAACTTTTTCACCCTTTAACTTTTCGAATAATTTTCCTATCCGTGCTGAATTGTCGTGGCTCATCACAATATCCGGAGCTCTAAACACAATACTACCAGCTGGTGCATTTAGTATTTTTTCAACAAATGTCTTTCCTGTTTTCATATAGATAAAAAATCTGTGTTAATGAACTATCGTAATGTATTAAAGTTCAAAATAAAATCATCAATAGCCTCCATCAATCAACATCCAATTCCAAGCTGCCGTTATCAATAAATTCGGATTATAATCGGCATAAATATCCGAATTCACCCGACGACTAATTGGTTCAAAACAATTAATATAACATCAAAAACATATTGCTTCTATTTAAAAATCAAAAACATTCGTTTTATGAAAAAATATTGTGGTCTTGACGTGCATAAAGATAATGTTTTTATGTGCATAATGAATAAAAATGAATTCAAAAAAGAAGAATAATTCAGGAAAAAATGTACTGCTAAAAGGAAAATGTCAACAAAAAGGAAAAGTGACGGATGGAGAAATAAAATTTTAATGATGATTTTAAGCATATCATCTTAGTGCATTTACTCTTCATCTCTGAAATAACTTTAACTTCCTATGGATGTTCATTTTATCTCCAATTCGTCAATGATGCTAAATATCTGCACTTAAATTCTCAAATTTTTTCTTTAAAATCACGATTTATTTTTTAATTTTATGCAACAATAAATTAGATATACAAAGTCTATTGTTTTAATTATGACACTCACACATTCATCAGTATATCGAAGATGTAAATGATCTAATGTAGAATAAAAATTATAAACGAATGAAACTATATAACATTCTGACAAGTATTTTTTTATTTATCGGTTTTATTGCATTTGCGCAACAATCCCCACAAGATTCCTTGATACAATATTACAACAAATATCCGCAACAAGCGATCAAAGATGGAGAAGTTATTTATCAAAAAGCCCTTCACGACCATAACAATCCTATGTTAATTAAGGCCCTGATTCTCAAAACGACCTTTACCCTTCAAATCAATCAGGATGAGTACTCTAAAATATTACGGGAATTAGAGGCATATATCAAAAAAGAGAAAGACACCAACGTGAGCAATATCCTGCATTCATACATTGCACAATTATATACCCAATATTATAACAATAACAGCTATCAGATCAGCCAACGGACTCATTTGACAGAAATGGATCCTGAAAATATAGAAGAATGGAGCAGTAATCTCTTTGCTGAAAAGATTTTTCAACATTTATTTGCTTCCCTCTCCTCTCCCCAAAAATTACAAGAGACAGCTGTTAGAACTTACTCTCCCATCCTGATTTTAGGCTCTGCGTCCGATTCCTTACGTCCTACCCTTTACGATTTCCTCTGTCACCGAGCTATTAAAATCTTTCGGAGTGTCTATTTTTCCAATTCGTCCACTCAAACGAAGAGCTACTCCGATATTCTGGCAGAAGTAGACGTTTTTGTAAAGATGCCATTAACTACTAATTTCCAAAATACCTCATCCAATATTCTGAAAATCTGGCAGGATTTATTAACTTACCGCTTACAAGACAGCAATCCGGAAGCACTACTTTTTGCAAATCTGGAACGACTTGATTATGCAAAATACATTTCTACCGCACCTAATACGGATTCCTTGTATTTAGCCACTCTTCGACAAATGAAACATAAATACATCTCCCATCCTATGGTAGTTGAGATAATGGCAAAAGAAGTGAATGCATTGATAAACAACTCTTTTTCTATTATGCCACTAAA
Organism: Odoribacter sp.; assembly: GCA_036657595.1. Lineage (GTDB taxonomy): Bacteria > Bacteroidota > Bacteroidia > Bacteroidales > Marinifilaceae > Odoribacter. The sequence goes on from JAVXFZ010000028.1 coordinate 20,267, forward strand.
ATATCAAAACATTCAATTACAAAAAGAAAAACAGATAAAACAACAAGCCTTAACCATTTGTGAAGAAGGAATCCGCTTATATCCGCATTACAACCGGATCAATCTACTTCATCAATTGATCAATCAGATAAAAAGTCCCGCAATAACTGCCGAATTTCCAAAAACGATCTATCCGGGCGAACCCTTATGTCTAAAAATTCAAACACAAAACGTTGATTCTATAACAATTGAACTCCACCGCATTCATATAAATACGGAAAAATATCCTTCGATAAGAAATAACACACACACACTATTACCAACGACACAAATATATAAACAAACCCATATTCTTAGTCCTAATTTAGTAAAACAAGATACAACTTTTTTCATCGAAATTCCATCATCCGGTTTTTATCAGTTGAAAATCAATTTACCTAAAACAAAGGAAACAATCTCTGACGACTTTATCGCTACACAACTTTATTGTAACTATCAATCATTTAACAAAAAATATAACTTTCAGGTATGTGACTGGCAAAGCGGTAAGGCTATCAAAAACGCAAAAATACTGATATACGATTATAACTATCACAAAAACAGACTGATTGATTCTATCTTTACCAACAATCAGGGATTGGCTAACTATCCAATAAAACAACAAACAAACATACAATATAAGGTTGTTAATACTGAAAATCCCAATGGATACCTGATGCCTGTTTACAATTCTTGGCATTCTTCAAAATCACATCATTATATGGAGATTATCACCGACCGAAAGATCTATCGTCCGGGACAAACTGTTTTTTTCAAAGCCATCACTTGGAATGCAACAGTCGACACGCTATATGCTCTGAATAATAAAGAATTCACAGTGATTTTTAGGGATGCCAATAATAAAGAACTTGCACAACAAAAAAAGACTTCCAATAAATTCGGCTCTTTTACAGGATATTTCACCATTCCGACACAGACACTAAACGGAAATTTCAATATCTGTATTGGAGAAAATTCTACCGATATAACAGTTAGTAGCTACAAACGCCCGGAATTTGAAATCACGTTTTCCGAACCAAAGCGAACTTATTACACCGGCGATACCATCTGCATTAAAGGTCAAGTTAACAGCTTTTCAGGGATTAAATCAGCCCATCTAAATATTAAATACAATATTACACAACATTCTTTTCCTTTTGGGTCACCTGAATCAGCCAATACAATGCAGGGAATCATTCAAACTAATGCAAATGGAGAATTTGAACTGACCTTTAAAGCGCAACCGATATTAGAAAAGCGTCCCAGCCCCTATTCTTATAAAATAACGGTTACAGCAACGGATTCAAAAGGCGAAACACAGAGAGGTTTTACACAGATTCCTATCTATACAGGTATCGCCCAGCCTATCTTGAATATCCCTCAACAGGTGAATAAAAATCAAAACACTGCTTTCAATATTTCACTTAAAGATATCGCTCCTATAGACAGCTTCCGGACAATACATTATTCCCTGTCTAAATTAGTATCACCGTCTACACCGTCTGCTATTCAAGATACCCTCATAGAGAAGACACTACTTCAGGGACAATTTCAAATGAAACAGCAAGATTCCATTGTTCCCTCTTTACACGATTTTGCCAGTGGGGCTTATTTATTTACAGTTGAATGTGATCAAACTAAAGCTCATCATATTTTTTATCTTTATTCAACGAAGGACAAACGTCCCCCCATGCCGACTTATAATTGGTTGGTCAAAGAAAAAACAATGTGCAACATTGGAGAAACAGCCCGCATACAATTTGGTACATCCGTCCAAAATGCTCACGTCAGGTATCAGATTTTCTCATCTGACAAATTACTAAAACAAAATTTCCTTACCTTATCAAATGAAATCGTAAATATTGACATTCCATTTGAAGCAAAATACGGAAGTCAAATTTGGTTATGCATCCATTATGTCAAAGACAAAAAAATCATTCAGGAAATCATTCCCATCAAACAGATCCGTGATAATAAAAAACTATCTGTCCTGACAAAAGTGTTCCGCGATAAACTGCAACCAGGAAAAAATGAAGAGTGGAATATCCAAATTTTAAATACAAAGGAAGAAACTGTCAATGCCGAAATTCTTGCTATGATGTATGATGCATCACTGGACAAATTAGTACCCTATCAGGTAGATTTTTATCCCTCTTATCTCTATCCTGAATTCCCCTATTCGTGGAAGGATTCTTATTTTTTCAATACACAAAACCATCAGGCACTTTATGCGTGGGATTTTAAACGTCAGAAATTAGATTTCCCTGCTTTTCACTTCGATCAACTCAATACATTCAATCACAATCTATCTAAATACGAGACATTTTCATTCAATAATTTCGATGCAGAATACGGATCATCAGACATCGCTGTAAACAATATTAATACCCGCACTTACGGTATTCCCCGGACAACTTCCGCCAAAATATTTGCATCCGGAATCAATGCAACCTCAGAAGCTGCCGCACCCGCCATTCAATTCAGACAAAATTTTCAAGAAACGGCATTTTTCTATCCACAACTTCTAACAGACTCAACAGGCTGTGCCAACATTCGATTCACGGTACCCGAATCGTTGACTCAATGGAAATTTACTGTTCTCGCCCATACTCCCGATATGGCTTCCGGCAAATTGACACGTAGCATCACAACTTCCAAACTGTTGATGGTACGCCCGAATCTGCCACGATTTCTGAGAAGCGGCGATCAAGCAGAATTACAAGTGACTGTTAGTAATTTATCAGATCGTTTACAAGAAGGTATTGCCCGACTCGAATTTTTCATACCCGGAAATAAGCAAGTATTATTCACCCACACAGCCGATTTTAGAATAAACGGGAAGCAAAATCAAACGATTCTTTTTGATATAAAAGTTCCTCAGAATATTGACTTAGTGGGTTGCAGGATCTCTGCCGACAGCAAGGATTTTAGTGACGGCGAGCAACAATTGCTGCCGATACTTCCGAATCAAACACTGGTGACAACAAGCTTACCTATTTATTCCACCCAATCGGGCGTTCAATCCTACACCTTAGAAAATCATTCTACCACACGTTCTGATTATCGGCTCACATTAGAAATGACAGCTAATCCTATTTGGTATGCCGTGCTTGCTCTTCCTACTTTAACAGAATCTATATCGGAAAATATCATCCATATCTCAGCTGCTTATTACGTCAACACGATTGCTACCCTAATCGCCCGCTCCAATCCCTCTGTAGCGGAAGCCATCCACCAATGGAAAACAACACAAGACACACCCACTCTACTCTCTAAATTAGAACAAAATAGTGAATTAAAATCCATCTTACTCGAAGCCTCTCCGTGGATATTACAGGCACAAAACGAAACAGAACAGATGCAAAATCTGATGCAACTCTTCGATATAAACCGATCCCAATATCTGCAAGCCCAAGCACTTCAAAAACTAAACCTATTACAAACAGAAGAAGGCGGATGGAGTTGGTTTAAAGGAATGACAACCAGTCGTTTTATAACTGCCAACGTACTCACAGTCCTGTCACGGGCAAACACTACCGGCGAACAAGAATACAGCGAACAAGAAAAAATAATGCAAATCAAAGCGCTCCGTTTTTTAGACAATGAGATCATCAATGATTTCAAAAACAAGCCCAAACACATTGGCTATGACCAAATAATTTATTTATATGTAAGAAGTATGTACAGAGATATTCCTTTAGCTGATGCTCTTACTGCTCATCGATATTTTATGTCGCTGGCACAACAACAATGGTCTACCTTTTCCTTTTATGAAAAAGCGATCACCGCAACAGCCCTGTCAAACTATGGAGTAACTGCCGAAGCACAGAATATACTAAAATCTCTCCGCCAATATTCCGTGACAACTCCTGAAAATGGTATGTATTGGCCTAACAATCGAAATGAATATACCCGTCATTCTGCCTTACAAACACACACCGCTATTTTGGAAGCCTTTTATCAAATTGCAGGAAATACATCGGAAATTGATCTGATGAAACAATGGTTGCTCCGCCAAAAACAAACCCAGAATTGGGGCAGTGTACCGGCAACAGTCGATGCCGTCTATTCCTTATTGTTAACCGGCAATCAAGCACTCGCCAAACAGGATCAACTCCAAATAGAATGGGGAAAACAGAATCTGTCTACCCCCATCAACTCAAATCCGCTCGGTTATATCAAAAAATCTTATACAGCAGGAGAAATAAAACCGGAGCTGTTAACGGTAAAAATCACTAAGACAGATAATCAACCCAGTTGGGGAGGATTATATCTCCAGTATTTCGAAAAAACAGATCGGATAAAACAACAAGGGAATGAAATCAGTGTTGAAAAAAAGTTATACATCGAACAGGAAAATGCTAACGGTAAAAAAGAATTAATCCCGGTGAACCGACAAAATATACAAATCGGCAACAAAGTCATTGTTCGCCTCGTCCTATCTCTCCAGCGGGATATGGAATACCTCCATTTAAAGGATTTACGGGCAGCTTGCTTTGAACCGGTTCAACAATTATCCGGCAATCAATGGAAATTTGGCACCGTCTATTATCAGGAAGTGAAAGATGCAGCCACACATTTCTTTTTCAATGCCCTAAATCGGGGAACCTACGTTATTGAATATCCGGTATGGGTGAATCAGTCGGGTGAATATCAAGACGGAATAGCTACTTTTCAATGCATCTATGCGCCGGAATATAATGCAACCAGCGAAGCTGAAAGGATAAAAGTAAACATTCGATAATATTGTCTGCACTCTCATTCAAACCGCTATGGTAGATATTCCGGTTGAATATTTTTCATAGCGGCAAATAGATTTCCCCGAACGTGGGGCGACAAAGCCTCCATTTGTCGGATCACCTCTGCCACAGCATTCCGATTTGTTGCCCGTTCATACGGGCAATTCTTCTTTTGCTTTTTAAAATCGCGAAAAGCGGCATATTGCAATGTCTCTTCATTCGTTAGGTATATCAGTGGACGAATCAAGGTAAAAGTATCATCAAACATAGCAAGCCGGGGGGGCATACTGGCAATCGTACCGTTGAACATCATACTCATTAATAAACTTTCCACGGCATCATCCCGGTGGTGCCCCAATGCCAATTTGTTACAATGATATGCTTTGGCGATCTCAAACAACGTCTTTCGCCGATTCCACGAACAAACAAAACAAACCGGTTTTCCTGAATTTTCTCTCACAACGGCAGCTATCGTGCAATGTACAAATTCTACGCCGAGGCGTTCACAAAACGCCTTTACGTAATCGCTGTCTACTTCATACGCCACATTTTCAACTGCAATATGAGCCGCTACAATCGTATAATGCTGTTTCGGATCACGCGCCCTTAATGCCAACACTTCCAACAATGCCAACGAATCTTTTCCTCCGGATACACCAACGAGTATCCGATCTCCGCATTCGATCATCCCATAATCATAAATCGCTTTCCCCACTTTCCGGAAAAATCCACGCATAAAAAGTTGCTCTTTTTTCTTTTCGTCCATCGCTAAATATATCAAACAATCTTGCTCTGTTCATCAAAAGCAAATTTATTGAAATATATGATTGGACTAATAATTTCTCTAAGTTTTTTTGTTCTTTTTAAATTGAAAAAAACGACAATCCTATTTTAGTCTTATATAAATTGATCTAAACGATAAGATTTAAACACATAAAACATCCAACATTGAAATAATATCGCATAAAAGCAAAGCTATTTACATAGTTTAATTTCGCATAAATTATTTTTTCACAAGCCAATTCGACTGTAAGACTTAGATAATAAAAACCATAAGAAGCTGAAAATCAAACACTATAAAATGCCACTCATATTAATTGCTTGAAACAAACAAAATATGATTGCTAATTATTATATTTGTGTATATTAAATTTACAAAGATAATTCAATATTGGATTATATACAAATTAATATTAAACTATTTTTCAAAAAAATGAAATAATATTATGATTCTAACGAAAAAAATCTGTGCTCGACTGGCTGAACGCATCAAAGCAAAAGATACAACTTCATACAAAATTGCAAAAGCATTGGGCATCTCTGCGAGTACAATTGGTAATTATATCAATGGAAATGTTAGTAGACCCGACCGTGCAAAGTTAATTGCTGTTTGTGATTACCTTGAAATAGATATACATTGGTTGGAAACCGAAGAAGTTTTGGTCAACGAATCAGAAAATCGTGACACTCCACAAAAAACTATTGATGAAAATACAGCCTATCAGATCAAACAAATCTTTTTAAAACTTCAGGCACGTGACGATCAATATATGAACCTCCATCAGGATTTGGGTTATATCCGCAGATATATGGAAAGCCTGCACAGAGAGGTCTGCACTTTACGCAAAGAGGTCAACGCAATGGAAATGGAAAAAAGAAGTAAAAAATAAATAGTAATCCAAAATCAAATGCTGATTTAATCAGATATAACACTCCATACGATGGCAGCAAACCCCAAAGCGATATATAGAAGAGGAGTTAAAAGTTTCTATATGAATTTTAACTCCTCTCTACTCATTTTATTTATCCATTGATATAGTTAACCAAATTTCGGGCATCTTCCCCATAATAACACAACACCGGTGTCACTGCCTCATACGAATAAGGAATATATTCGGATATTTGAATAGCAGCAAACTTCTGATCACCTGCCAGCATTGCTTCTATTTTCACCCCAGCATCTTTTACCCGTTTCAATTTTGATAATTCATCAAAACGTTTCATTTCCATACAAGTTTGTAGATTAATACTCTCGTGAACATCAAAGTAGAGTGTCAATTCTTTAATACGGCTTTTCGTGGGTCGAAAAAAATAACAACTGCGAGAAACCAGTAACTTGATCAAACCAGCTATCAACAAACAGCCGGAGGTTGTATATAAGAATGTAGACATTGATGAATTAGGATCATCAAACAACATCGCTCCCAAAGCCATCAGAATGCCTGCCACAAATAATATCATCCCCATACCCGACAAATGAAACTGTTTCACCACTTCTTTATTTGTTATATTTTCTATATCTTCCTGAATGTTTTTATATTTTCCCATTGTATTATAAATATTAAATAGATTGACCTATCAACTTCATTTTTGCGTAACAGCAGTTTATTGGAAATAAACCTTTTTACAACACTAAAATAAGTAAATAGTTATTTTATACTTTTTTTTATATAAATCTGTGAATTATCGTTGATTCATTCGTGCGCAATGCACATTCCCGTCACCACTCCAACAACTCAGTTTATCAACCGACAAATGAAAAGAAAAAATTAAATAATAATCTTTCGCAGGGTGTATATATAATAGCCTGCATTCTTTTGACGAGCAGCATATTCCAAAGAGGAACCCAAAATAATCTTAAACGTATTTTCTAAAGCAATATTCTTCCCAAGTGATAGGTAGCTCTGTAATTTATCAAATGAAAAACCGGCAGGACGATAACGACGCGCTGTGCAGGAATTCACCGGATTAGTCGGTTGGAGGGAAATATCAGCATAACTGTTCGCTGCAAGCAAAACACTAATGGTACGATCTAAATTCTGTGTTGCCTCACCGGATATAGATTTTTCTGCTCTATAATTTTTTTCTACCGAAGCATAACTTTTCCCGATTGTATTCCAACCCCATACAATCGTAAATATAAATAGTAAATATAAAACAACACGTTTCATTATCTTCGGATTTATTTACAAAGATACGATATTCTTAGATGAATAAGGCTGTTTTATAAAATAATAATAAATACTCATTTTACTCATTTACACCCAATGCTTTGGCATATTCTGCAAGAGCTATTTTATATTGGTAATTTATTGATACAACATTTGTATATGCCTGCAACCAACTGACCTGAGCAGACAATACGTCCAATATGGGTAATTTCCCCTCATTGTAACTAAACGTGTTTAATGCCAAATTATCCTTAGCAATATCCAATGAAGAATAAACAATTTCTAATCTTTTAGCACTTTCTGTGACATTCACCCAGGCATTGTTCAATTGTTTGCTGACCTGATCTTTTAATTGGCTTCTTTCCCATTCTTTCGTCTGCTCCTGAGTACGGCTCATCTTTACCTGATAGCGCATTTCTCCCCAATGAAATACGGGGATATTGATTTGGGTAAAAGCAATAGTCGAAAATTTAGATTTTCCATCAATATTCAACATTGTCGTCCCATATTTCTCTTTTAAACCGACCACTAATTGGGGCAAATACTGAGAGCGAGCCATATCGGTTTGCAGTTTCGCTACTTCAATATCCATAATCGCCATTTGATAGTCAGCTCTTTTTTCCAATGCCTTCTCTAATCCTTCTTGTTTGGGCATCCATTGTACTTTTTGAATAGAATCAGTTAATACCACCGGTGCGTTAGGCTCAGTTCCCATCATAATATTTAATGATTGTAGAGATGTTTTATAATTGGTGACACTGGTATTTAATTGCAATTCGGCTTCTTTCAGCCGATTCTGTACCATCAGCACGTCTGTTTTACTGATGGCTCCTTCTTCAAAACGCTTATTGACGATGCTATACAACTCACCGACTAACACGACAAATTGTTTAGACAGACCATACAGATCCTGATTTGCCGCAACCGCCCAATAGCTGACATCCGCGGCATAAATGATATTGTCAACAGTATGCTCCACCCCCATTTGAGCGATCGCGTGTTGCAATTTTGCCACATCATATTGTTTTTTCACGGCACTTCCCGCATACACATTCTGCACTAATCCGGCTTCTACACCATAATTATCGTGCTTTAAATTAGTTCCCGGAAAAAACTCAAGGCTTTCTATCTGATAAGAATAATTACCTGTCACATCCAATTTAGGAAAAAATCCTGTTTTAATTCCCTTCAGCGAATACAAAGCTCCGTTCACCGCTTCCTGAGTCTTCTTAATATCTTGGTTATATTCCAATACTTTTGCACGATATTGTTCAACCGATAATTGCTGGGCGAAAATTTCACCCCCCACGAACAACATCGTTATTATCAATACTATCTTTTTCATAAATACAATCACATTATTTTAATTTCTATAGGAATATCTTACTTATTCATCAATTCGATTTTCCACCTTATCCGTTGCTTTCACCCGAAACAAGAGAGCATAAGTAACCGGCAATACAAATATAGTTAAGAGGCTGGCAACCAGCAAGCCGCCCATAATACAAGCCGCCATACCACCAAACATCGCATCAAAAAGCAAAGGTAACATACCGAGTATAGTTGTTCCTGATGCCATAGCCACCGGAATGATTCTTGATTTTGTCGCATCAATAATGGCTTCAAGACGAGGGGTTCCTTTATCTTCTTCTATGCCTATCTGATCCACCAACACAATAGCATTTTTAATATTCATACCAACCAATCCCAAAACGCCCAGAATAGCAAAGAAATCAAGCATTTTACCGGTTATCAGTAATCCTAAAACAACCCCAATAAATATCAATGGAACCATTAACAAAATGATGGTCGGTTTTCGATAAGTTTTAAAAAGCAGCAACAAAACGATAAACATCAGAATAAACGTCAATGGAAAATTAGCCGCCATTGCCGCATTAGATTCAGCCTGCGTTTCATTCTCACCGAAAGTCTGCATTCGATAACCTTGCGGTAACACCATTCCTTTTTCCACCGCTTTTAATACCTGAGAAAAAGCAGCCATAGTGTTCGCTCCACGCTTAGAGTCACATTGTGCCATCATTACTTTGTCCCGGTTATAACGCTTCACTACGTTATAATTATAAGCAAATGAAAAGCTATCCACCACTTGTGCCAAGGGTACTGCAAAACCGGAAGGTGAAAATACGGGTAATGTCTTCATATTGTCAATATTGGAAACTTCTCCGTTTTCTTCTTTCAGCAAGATAGGCATAAACAAATCTTTCTCCCTATAATCTCCCAACGCCAAGCCGTTTGTTGCAATTTTCAATGCATAAGCAACAGCCTGTCGAGTGATGCCAAGCCTCTGTCCCCGCTCCTGAGAATAAGCAGGTTCCCAAAGTGGTACTTTATTTCCCCAACTGTTTTTTACATCCGTGACCATATCGCATTGCCGCATAATGGACATCGCCTCCTCTGTTAAGCGGGTCAACGTATCAATATTTTCACCGATAAAACCGATTTCAATATTTGCCTCCACTGCCGGCGATAATTTAAAAAGCGACGCACGAATCAATATATTCGGATAATTTTCACGTACATATTCATTCAGACGTGCCTCTACCGTTGCGGTATATTTTTTATCCTTTACTTCAACCAGCAAATTTCCAAAATTTGATTTCGGTCCAAAGGAAGTACTCGCCAAATAGTAACGCAATGGTGAACTGCCACACGTAAAGGAAACACTGCTTACCTCCTCTTGTTCCATCAGATATGTTTCAATTTTACCCATATCTTTCTCCGTTTCGCGAATACTGTATCCCTCCGGCAAGAAACAATCGGCACGGAAATAAGGTTTATCCATATTCGGGAAAAAATTCTGTGGCATTAAACCCATAACCATCAATGATAACATAAACAATCCGACCATCACCAACATTGTTATCCATTTATGGTGGATCAAAATACGCAGAAAGTTTCCAAACTTATGGTAGAATTTTGTATCATAAGGATCTATGCCCGTTTCACCCGAACCTTCTTTTAAGATAAAATTACCAAATACTGTCGTCTGTCCCAATGCCAACAGCCAACTCAGCAATAATGATACAGCCAACACGATAAACAACGGTTTGATCATCTCTGCCACCGATGATTGCGCCAAATACAAAGGAAGAAAAGAAAATACAGCAATCAATGTAGCCCCCAACAATCCCCATTGCGGTGTTGTTGCACCATCAATCAAGGCTTGCCTACGTTTTACACCTCGCTTGATGGCTATTTGGGCATTATCGGTCACCACAATGGCATTATCGACTAACATACCCATCGCTATAATAAATGCTGCCAAAGAAGTACGATTTAACCCCACTCCCATAAACTGCATAATGAGCAAAGTACCTCCGATACAGAAGAGCAAAGAACTACCTATCAACAGTCCGGCACGTACCCCCATCACGATCAGAATAATAAAGATCACAATCACCACAGATTCTATCAAATTAAGAATAAATCCGTTGTTCGCATCTCGGGCAATCTGATCTTCAGGATAAAGGCTTTTTATCTCTATTCCCACCGGCATCTGCTGTTCCAATTGGGCTAATTTAGCCCGTACCTCATCACCGGCTTTCACCACATCATAATCAGAAGCCGTAGAAACACCTATTCCAATCGCTTTTTTCCCATTGACTCGAATCAGTGTATTCGGCGGATCAAGATAACCTTTCTCTATCACCGTAATATCCCCCAATTTCACCTGCTGTCCGTTTTCCGTAGATATTAACTGATTGCGTATGTCCGTTAAATTTTTGTAAGTACCCTCCGCTAATATTTTTAATTGAATATTATCGGCTCTCTTTTCTCCGGTATTGATTAAGGAATTTTGAGATTTAATAGTCTGCATCACTGAATTCAGGTTGATCCCCGAATTAGCCAATTTAGACATAGAAATGTAAACATTAACGACTTCAACCTGCTCGCCGAATAAGGCTACTTTCTGTACACCTTCTATCGTCACCAACTCTGTCTTTAAACGTTGTCCCCATTCCCGAAGATCGTGATAGCTGAATCCATCATCTGCCGTCAAGGCAAAGTAAATACCGAATACATCCCCAAAGTCATCCGAAACGGTAATAGTAGAAGCGCCCTGCGGCAATTGTGATTGCACATTTAATACCTTCCGCCTTAATTCATCCCACATTTGTGGCATTTCTTCGGGGGGAGTTGCAGGACTCAATTCAATATTAATCTTCGACATACCGTAATACGAATCGGACTTGATTTTATACACCCGTCGCATTGACTGTATCTCCCGTTCAATTGGTTCTGTTATCAATTGTTCCACCTCTCGTGGCGATGCTCCCGGATATTGGGTAATCAAAACAGCCGTTTTTATAACGAACGGCGAATCTTCTTTTTTTCCTAAGGAACCAAAAGAAATCACTCCCCCCACCAACATCACAAATAGGAAGAAATAAATTACTTTCGGATTATCCAATGAATACTTTGCTATATTCATACGTCTATTGTTCTTTTTTAAATTTTTTAACTCTTAAACTATCAGCAAGATTTCTCCTAATTCTTAATCTTCACTTTTTGCCCTTCTGTAATATAATTCACTCCTGCCACAACAATCAAGTCATCATTTTTTAATCCGGAAATCACTTCAACATTGCCGGTTCCCAATAATTGATCTGTCTCTATTCTTTGGCGAACGACAGTTTCTGTGGATGCCTGATAAAGCCATACCGAAGTTTCATCGGTTGACAGATCTTTAAAGATCGCGCTCAACGGAACGGCATATCCCACTCCGGTAGTATTGTCAATTCGTAAGACCACTTTACAAGAAAATCCGGGATATACATTATATTTATCACGGGTAAATCGGCTATCTGTAATAGCCAAACGTACCGGAATACCACTACCATCAGGAGAGGCATCCACAAATTCTTTTACCTTGGCTTCAAACCAAGTTCCTTTATAAGTATCAAATTCAACCGCAACACTCATTTTTTCACGAGTCAATCGAACGTTGATTTCCGGTAAAATAAAACTCACTTCTAACTTATCCGGATTCACCAATTTGATGATCGATTCTCCCGGCTGCACTTTTTGATAATTTTCAACATATTTCACCTCCACAAAACCGTCAAAAGGAGCCCTTAACTTTGTATCTGCCAAAGTGTTTTGCGAAGTCTCATAAGCCGATTGTGCTTTTACATAATTCGCTTCTGCTATTTCATAATCTTGTTTAGATATAGCCTGCATCGCCAATAATTTTTTATTTCGTTCCAATTGTGATTTTGCAGTAATATAAGCCGCTTTATTCGCTTCAAACTGCAAATTATAATCCAACGGATCAACCGCCGCTATCACCATCCCTTTTTTTACTTTCTGACCGGCATCTACATTCATTTCAATTAAAGGACCGGAAACTTTAAAAGCCAACTTACTATATTCTTCCGCATCCATCACACCTGTATACATTTTTTCGGTAGCACCCAAAGATTCTACTTTGACCACCCGTACCGGACGAGCAATATCCTGATAGGAGTTTCCTTGCTTTCCTCCACAGGAAAGAGCGATCATCGCACACATACCTGAAATAACAATTAATCTCAATTTCATTAGATTTTTTATTTATTTTGACTTCATTACATTTTAATAAACAAACAGGATTTCATATACAAAAGGTAAGCCAATTTGCAATCCATAAAGTTAAAAATTATTTCTTTATTAAAAAACAAGTATAACTATTATTTCAATCATTAATTTTCATACGTTACATACACTTGAAAAGTTAAGCCATTCTTCATTTTTGTACAAAAATAAAGAGGCAAAAAATTTAATTATTTACATCTTTTATGCAAAATATAAAAATACAAGCTCATTATTTTAATTTTCTTCTTCCCAAAATGATACCACCGACACCTCCCACTAAGATCAATGGAAATAACAAATTCAAAAATTCCCAATACTGACGGTTTGCTTTTAATTCCGTTTTATCTAACAGATA